>JBDSSU010000325.1:0-3109 GCA_039928635.1 Opitutaceae bacterium
GTGGAATGCGCGTTGGGGGCAATTTGTCCGCGACCTCTAACTAACTACGGCGCGGAGCCGCGGCCGCCGCGCGGGGAAGAAGGGTGCGTGGTTGAAAATCCAGCGAACGAATCGGAAGGCTGTGGCCCGGAGCCGTCGGTGGGTCGTTGATCCCTTGGCTCCGCGGCACGCCTGGGAAAAAATCTCGACTCTCCCTCGTCCGAGCGGAGGATTCGCTTCCCCGGGCCAACCTGTCTTCGCACCTCCCAAGTCGTTGCATGACGCGATATCCGGCCATCTCCTTGTTTTTATCTCGAATGCTGTTGAAGGGTGTTCGGTCGAACACCGGTTCCGCGCGGCAGCGACGCTGAAATGTTTCCACCAATTTTTTTCCCATGAGCTCCGATTCGCCGCTCGAACTGAAAAAAGAGCTGCTCGATGATTTCTATGCGGAGTGCGATGAACTGCTGACCAGCATTCGCGCGGAGCTCACCCGCCTCGAGGCGACTGTAGACGGTCGCGATCCCGACCCGGGCACGATCGAAGCGCTTTTCCGCCACCTTCACTCGCTCAAAGGAATTTCCGCCATCGTCGGCCTGCGGCCCGCCGAACAGCTGGCCCATGGGGCGGAAGACCTGCTTCGCGCCCTCTCGAAAAAAACCGTTCGGCTCTCGCCCGTCATTCTCGAAGCGCTGCAAGTCGCCACGCAACGCCTCGGACAAATCGTGAGCGGGCATCGGCGGCGAAAGGCCCTGCCGGACATCGGGGAAATTTTGAAGCAGCTGCGGCAGCTGGTCCCCGCGAGAACGAAACCCCCGATGGAAAGCGCGGCAGTTTCAGAAGCCTCCCCCGAAGTGAAAGCAGATCCGCTCGAAGCAGCGCGCCAGCAGGGGTTGCAGCTGTATTCCGTTTCGTTTTCACCGTCGGCGAACCTTGATGCCCGCGGCGTCAATGTGAACGCGGTCCGCGAGCGCCTGAAAGCAATCGGTCAAATCGTCCGGGCCACCCCTTCAGTTCGTGAAGGCTCGATCGTCTTCGAATTTGTGGTGGGAGTTCGGGAGACACCCGCCGACTTCGCACCGTGGGAAAACGATGGACTTCACTTCGAGGCGATCCCCGCGAGCGCGCCAGACGGCGAAACCGCCAGGACGGCGCAGTCACGTGATGCCGAGGACGCGGAGTCTCTCTCGCTCACGCCTTCGCATATTGTTCGCGTGGATCTGGCGCGGCTGGATGAGCTCATGCGCATCACGGGTGAAATGGTGATCCATCGTTCGCGGCTGGAGGAGCGGATCAACCAGGAGAAATCCGGTCCGGGCTTGAAGGAGGTCAATCTCGCGCTGGCCCGCTCGCTGCGGGAACTGCGCGAGGCCATCTCCCGCGTTCGCATGGTGCCGATCGCGGAGATCTTCACACGGATGCCGTTTGTGGTGCGCGATCTCGTGCGGAACTCCGAGAAAAAGGTGCGGGTGTCCCTCGAAGGCCACCAAACGGAAGTCGATAAATATCTCGTCGAGCGGCTGAAGGAGCCCCTGCTGCATCTCGTGCGAAACGCTTTTGCTCACGGCATCGAGTCGCCGGCCGAGCGCACCGCCGCCGGCAAGCCACCCGAAGCGACCATTTTATTGCGGGCGCGCAGCGCCGGTGAAGCCCTCGTCATCCAGATTCGCGATGATGGCCGCGGGGTGGATCTCGTCGCACTGGCCGCCCGGGCCTCCGCTCTTGGCCTGAAGGTGCCGGAATCCCTCGATGCCGGCAGCGCCCTGCGAATTTTGTGCACGCCTGGTTTTTCCACACGTGATGAGGCCGATCTCGCCGCGGGCCGCGGCGTCGGCATGGCGGTCGTCGCCAACACCGTTCGTGAACTGGGAGGCACGCTGGCACTCGATTCCACCCTGGGCTTGGGCACCGAGTTCACGTTGCGGCTCCCGCTCACGCTTTCGATTGCGGAAGCGATCATTGTTTCCGTGGGCCAGGAAACGTGTGCCGTCCCCCAGAGCGCCGTGGATGAAATCATCCAGCCTTCCGCGGGGGAGGCCCGCCTGATCCAGGGAACGACCGTGATTCCGTATCGCGGATCGCTGCTCCCGATTATCCGGCTGAGGACGATGTTCAAACTCCCGGATACGCCGGGCGGCACCCTCACCGTCCTGGTGGTGAGCTCGGAACGTGGCGCGATTGGGCTGGTGGTGGATCGGGTGCGGGCGCAACGCGAGATTGTGATCCGCCCGCTCGCCGACCGGTTGCTGCGGGTACCGGGAATTTCCGGCGCCACGGAGCTCGGCGATGGCCGGCCGATTTTGATTCTCGATCCCGTGGCAATCACGCAGGGTGTCGTCCGTCCGCCGAGTGACAGTCCGGTCGATGCCAACTTGCCGGAAGCACGCGTCTCATGACCCTCGCCGAAACCTACATCATCTTTGAACTCGATGGCGCCGCCTATGCGGTGAGTAGCAAGCACGTGCTGCACATCGCCATGCTGGAGCATGTCACCCCGGTCCCAAACACCGCGCCGGCGGTCGACGGCGTGGTCTTCTCCCGCGGCGAAGTCATCCCCGCGATCAATCTGCGGGTGCGCTTCGGTCTGCCCCGGCAAACGCACACGGAGCGGACCCGTTTGGTTTTCCTGAAAGTGCAGCAACGCGTGGTCGCTCTCATCGTCGACGCGGCGCGCGAATTTCAACGCATTCCGGCGGGCTCAATCCAACCCATTCAAGAAACCTTGGTCGGCATCGAGGGGAATTATGTGGAAGGCGTCGCCACGCTGAAGAACCGGAGCGTTCTCATCCTCGATGTTGGAGCCGTGCTTACCCTCGAAGAAATCGTCCCACCGCCCGCCGCCAGCGCAGCGGCGCTGCCGGCCACCTGAATCAGCTCTTTCCGTCCACTTCCCCATGCAAAAGCCAAAGCCCAGTCCTGTCGCCACCGCGCCCAAGCCCTCTCCTTCTGCCGCCTCGCGTTCGTCCCTGCGCGAGTTGAACGAACTCGCGGCGCGCATGACCGCCGGCTCGGGCAAGCAAACGCTTTCCCTCGATGGTGCGGTCGCACTTGCCGACGGGTTGCTGCTTTCGCTGAAAAGCACGGCCCGCCAGGCCCAGGCGCTCGCCCCATCCGGGGAGGAGACCGCTTC
>JBDSSU010000326.1:0-6044 GCA_039928635.1 Opitutaceae bacterium
CTCTCGGCGTCTCGCCGAGAGCGGTTCGGATGGTTCGTGCGAGACGCCCGAACCGGCACGCGAGACGCGCGCGCTCCCCGGACCCTTCTGCAACCAAGCCGGAGCAAGCTCCGGCGTATCGCTCCCACAGCGAATGAACTCCGGATCGCACTACGACGTCGCCATCATCGGCGCGGGGATGTCAGGACTCGCTGCCGGTATCCGTCTCGCGCACTTCGGCAAACGGGTGTGCATCTTTGAGCGACACAACACCGTCGGCGGTCTCAACAGTTTCTACAGTATCGCGGGACGGAAGTTCGACGTCGGCCTGCACGCGATGACGAACTACGTGCGTCCCGGCGTGAAAGGGACGCCGCTCGGAAAACTCCTCCGCCAGCTCCGGATCGAGCGGGATGAGTTTGCCCTCTGCGAACAGAAGCAATCACGCATCGCCTTCGGTCCTGCCGGAGAAAAGTCCCTGCGTTTCACAAATGATTTTGCCGTGTTTGAAACCGAGATCGCCGAGAAATTTCCCGCGCAGATCGACGGCTTCCGCCGGCTCGTCGCGGCAGTGAGGGCCTATGACGATGTCTCCCTCGACGCGCAGCCGGTCTCGGCGCGTGAAATTATCCGGCAACACCTGTCTGATCCGCTGCTCGAAGACATGTTGTTTTGTCCGCTGATGTACTACGGGAGCGCAACTGAGCATGACATGGAATTCGGGCAATTCGTGATCATGTTCAAAGCGCTCTTCCTCGAGGGATTCGCGCGTCCCTTCGAGGGCGTGCGACTGGTCCTTCGGGTATTGCTCGAGAAATATCGCGCAGCGGGTGGCGAGCGTCGGATGAAATGCGGGGTGAAACACATCGTCGCGCGCGACGGCCGGGCAGCCGCGCTCGTGCTCGATACGGGTGAGGAAATCACCGCCGACCACGTGATCAGCAGCATCGGTGCGCCGGAGACTGACGCCTTGTTGAGCCACGAAGAGACCGAGGGCAAAAATCGAAACCCGAAAACGCCGGTCGGCCGCCTGTCATTCGTCGAAACCATCACCGTGCTAAATCGGCAGCCCGCGGAACTCGGGTGGGGGAGCGACACGATCGTCTTCTTCAACGATTCGGCGCGTTTCGACTACGTGCGTCCCGAAGGCCAGGTCGATGTCCGCAGTGGGGTAATTTGCCTGCCAAACAATTTCGATTTTGGACCTGCGCAACAACTGTCCGAGGGAATCTTCCGCGTCACGTGTCTCGCGAATTTCGATCAGTGGGCGCATCTGACTGAAGGCGACTATCAAAGCGCCAAGCGACACTGGTTCGCCGAAGCGCAAAAAAGTGCGCGGCGTTTTCTCCCAGCGATTGAGAACGATGCAATCGAACACGCCACGCTGGCGACCGACATGTTTACGCCACGGACGATCACGAAGTTCACCGGTCATTTCGGCGGCGCGATCTACGGCTCAGCCGTTAAAAACCGGCAGGGCCGCACCGCGTTACCGAACCTCTATCTTTGTGGCACGGACCAAGGCTTCCTCGGGATCGTGGGTGCAATGCTCAGCGGGATCTCGATGGCGAACTATCACGTCTTGCAAAAAGGCTGAGGGCTGCACGAACTTCTTCCTTTCCCCCATGAAAACCTCCCTCCGTCTCGGATTGTTCTCCGTCTTCGTAACCGTCAGCGCTTTTGCCGCCGACTTCCGTGAAAATATCGGCCTGCAGCTCTACAGCTTGCGCGCCCAGTTCACCGCCAAAGGTCCGATTGAAACCCTCGATCTGATTAAGGGCTATGGTATCACCGAAATCGAGGGTTGGAGTGGTACGGGGTTGAACCCCGAGCAACTCGCCAAGGAACTGAAAGCGCGCGGGATCAAGCCGATCAGCACCCACGTGGGCTACGCCGACTTCCAGAAGGACGTCAACGTCGTGATCCAGAACGCCAAAACCTTGGGGGTTCAATACGTGATCGTGCCGATTCTCGGTGGCCGGGACTTGAAGGACGAAGACGCGCACAAGATCGCGGCTGATTTCAATACCTGGGGCGCCGCGCTGAAGGCCGCCGGTCTCAAGTTTGGTTTCCACACGCACGGCGCCGAGTTCCGTCCGAGTGCGGCCGGCAAAGGAGAGACCCTTTTCGATATCATCATGCGCGAGACGAAGGCCGATCTCGTGACCTACGAGATGGATGTTTTGTGGACCTTCCAAGCCGGTCAGGATCCGGTGACGCTCATCAATAAATATCCGGGCCGCTGGTTCGCGCTCCACCTCAAAGATCTTCGCAAAGACGGTCCGGTCGGCTTCGACGAGAACGGGCGCAATAAACGCGTGGTTGCCACCGATCAGGTGCCTGTCGGCTCTGGCCAAATCAACTGGCCGGCGGTGTTGGCCGCCGCGAAAAAAGCGGGCGTGAAGCATTACTTTATCGAGGATGAAACCCCAAATCCGCTCGAGAACATCCCGACGACTCTTGGGTATTTGAAGGGCGTTAAACTCTGAGGTCAGCTTCCGGGCTCGACCGGCTCGGGCCTCACTTCGGCCATTCATGGCTTACGACTGGCTCAAAGGCGCTGCTGATGACTACGACGTCATCGTCATCGGCAGCGGTCTGGGTGGCCTGACGGGAGCCAATGTACTCGCCAAGGCAGGGCACCGGGTGCTGCTCCTCGAGCATCATTACCAGTTCGGTGGGCTCGCGACGTGGTTCACGCGCAAAGGCGGACACATCTTTGATATTTCCCTGCACGGTTTTCCCGTGGGCATGATCAAGTCGTGCCGCAAATATTGGACGAAGGAGATCGCTGACTCGATCGTCCAGCTGAAGGACATCCGCTTCGTCAACCCGCAGATGGATGTGTGGACGACGTTCACTCGCGAAGACTACACGCGCGTACTGGTCGAGCAGTTCCACCTCGATCGAGCGCACGTCGAGAAATTCTACGACTACCTTCGGGCGATGAATTTCTACGATAACAATCCCGAGACGACCGGCGAGATGCTCGAGCGATTCTTCCCGGGACGCGACGACGTGAAGCGTCTGCTCATGGAACCGATTGCTTATGCCAACGGATCTACGCTCGACGATCCGGCGATCACTTTCGGAATCGTCTTTTCGAATTTCATGGGCTCCGGCGTGTACACGTTCCGTGGCGGGTCGGATCTGCTGATCGAGAAGATGGTCGCCGAGTTGAAGAAGAACGGAGTGGAGATCCGCAAAAAGGTCCTCGTGGAAAAAATCCTGGTCGAGGAGCGCGACGGGCAAAAAATCGCGGGTGGCATCGTCGCCAGCAGCGGGCGCGTGATTCGCGCCAAAGCCGTGCTGTCCAACGCCAACATCAAGAACACCATCTTCCGGTTGGCCGGTGAGGAGAATTTTCCGCCCGAGTATGTCGCCGCCGCGAAGGCGGTCCGGATCAATTCGAGCTCCTGCCAGGTTTATCTGGGGATTCGGAAAGGCGAAACGATCCCCCATATCGGCGATCTCGTGTTTACCTCGGAAGCCGGGAAGTTCACCAGCACTGAGCTCACCGATTTCCACACGACGAGCCGGACGTTTTCAGTTTACTATCCTGACACCCGTCCAGGATCAGACCGCTACACGGTGGTCGCCTCGATCAACGGCCAGTATCCCGACTGGAAGAATTTGTCGGAAGAGGACTATGAGAAAAACAAAGCCCGCCTGATCGAGGAATCACTCGTTGCTCTAGAGAAATATCTTCCGGGGGTGCGTGCCAAGATCGACTGGATGGAGGCGGCGACGCCGCGGACCATTGAGCGCTACACCACGCATTTTGGCGGGACCTCGTTTGGGACCAAGTTCGAAGGTCTGAAGGTTTCGATGGACCTGCCCGAAAAACTTCCCGGACTTTTTCACGCGGGCTCCGTGGGCATCATAATGTCGGGCTGGCTCGGCACGATTAACTACGGGGTGATCACCGCCAACCGCATCGACAAGGCGCTTTTCGCGCTGAAACAAACCGCCCACGCATGAGTGCAAGTCCCACGGTTCTCCAACGCATCCCACATCGTCCGCCATTTCTGTTTGTGGACGAAATCGTGAGCGAAACCGCGGATTCGCTGGTGGCGAAACGTACGCTGCGCGCCGACGAAGATTTCTACCAAGGGCATTATCCGGGGGCGCCGATTACGCCCGGCGTGCTGCTGTGCGAGGCCGTGTTTCAGGCCGGCGCTCTCTACATGGCTGGAGTCATGGCCGGGCAGGGGAGCGCCAGCAGCGGCGTGCCCCTGATCGCGAAGATCAGCGACGTTCGTTTTCGCAATCCCGTCTACCCCGGCGAAACGATCGTGATCGAGGTGAGGAAGAAGGAGAGCATGGCCGGTTTCACGATGATGAGCGGAAGCATCAAGAGCGGGGAGAAACGGGTGCTGAACGTGGAATTTGCGGTGATCTGGAAGAAACCGGATGTGCCTGCGACCGCATGAACGATTTCCTCCAGCTCGCCGGGAAGCACTTCGTCGTTTTCGGCGTCGCCAATCGAAAGAGCGTCGCTTGGGCGATCGCGAAATCACTCGAGGAGCAGGGTGCGAAAGTAATCTACAGCGTGCGATCGGAAGCGCGGAAGAAATCACTGGAGACGTTGCTGGCCGGAAAGCCGGTTTTCGTTTGCGACGTGGAAGACGACGGAGCCGTGGAGAAACTCGCCACGGAAATCGCGACGAGCGGCTATGCGCTGTTGCACGGGATTGTGCATTCGATCGCATTCGCGAACTACAGCGACGGCTTCAAAGCATTTCACCAGACGAAGCGCGCTGATTTTTTACAGGCCACCGCGGTATCGGCATTTTCGCTCGTGGAAATCGCGAACGCGTTCAAACCGCTGTTGGAGAAAACCGCCTCGGTCGTGACGATTGGAATTTCGTCACTGCTGGTGACGCCCGACAACTACGGCTATATGGGACCGATCAAAGCCGCCTTGGAGTCAGCGTCTCGTTTTCTCGCGAAGTCCTTCAGCGCCGACTCGGCCGTGCGATTCAATGTCGTCGGTTCGGGCCCCCTGAAGACCAGCGCGTCGGCTGGCATCCCGGGTTATCTGGAAAGCTATCTTTACGCCGAGAAGCTCACGTTTCGGAAGCGCAACCTTGACACGCAGGAGGTGGCGAACACCGCGCTGTTTTTGCTCAGCGAACGCAGCAGCGGCATCAACGGTTCGACGCTCGTGGTCGACGCGGGATTGGGCAGCAATTTTTTCGACCAGGAAATCGTCCGGCTGGCGATGCGGATGGAGAAGTGAGCACGGATGAAATTCGAAAACGTCTGCATCGAGTCCCTGGCGGTGGCGTTGCCCGAGGAGATTTTAACCTCCACCGAAATCGAATCGCGGCTGCGTCCGCTTTACGAGCGGCTGAAATTGCCCGAAGGCAGGCTCGAGCTGATGACCGGTATTCGGGAGCGGCGGATCTGGCCGGAGGGAACTCGGCCGTCTGACGCCAGCGCGGCCGCCGGGAAAGCCGTGCTCGCGAAATCGGCCTTGCGGGCAGAACAGGTTGAACTGTTCATTCACGCGGCGGTGAGCCGCGATATGATCGAGCCGGCGACCGCGTCTTTTGCGCATCGCAAAATCGGGCTGCCACCCACGGCACAAATTTTCGATGTGTCGAATGCGTGTCTGGGATTTCTGAATTCCCTGACGCTCGCGGCCGGGATGATAGAGTCGGGGCAGATTCGCTGCGCGCTCGTCGTCGCCGGGGAGAACAGCCGGCTGCTGGTGGAACAAACGTTGAAGACATTGCTGGCGTCGCCCCTGACGCGAAATGAAATCAAACCGTATTTTGCCAATCTCACGATCGGGTCGGGGGCAGTGGCCGCGGTGGTTTGCCACCGCTCGCTCGTGACGGGTCATCCGCATCGCCTGCTTGGTGGCGTGGCGCGTGCAGCCTCGCAGCACAGTGAACTTTGTCAGGGCGACACTTATGGAGCTGAGTCACTCGCCATGCAGACCGACTCCGAGCAACTACTCATCGCGGGCGTGACGCTGGCGCGGGAAACATGGCGGGAATTTTCCGGCGCGGATGGCTGGGAGAAAGAGACGTTCGATCGGTTTATCTGCCACCAGG
>JBDSSU010000327.1:0-7957 GCA_039928635.1 Opitutaceae bacterium
CGGGAGAAATACAATCTCGACGCGAGCGATGCGCGCTCGAAGTCGTGGGACGAATTCAAAGGGGTGAAATTCGATTTTGTGATCACCGTCTGCGATAACGCGAAGGACGCCTGCCCGATCTGGCCCGGACAACCGATGATCGCGCACTGGGGTTCGCCGGATCCGGCGGGCGTCGAAGGCACCGAAGAGGAGAAATTTCAGTTCTTCGTCACCGTCGCTTCGCAGATCGCGCGGCGCGTCGATTTGTTCTGTGCGTTTTCCGATCAGCAACTGCTCGATGCGGCTGCCGTTCGCGGGGTCGGGCGGGAATTCCAACTCGACGGCGAAACCCAGATGAAACGATGAATACCACCGAATGTTGTACTCCGAGCGAAGGCGCTGTCCCTGAAACGGCGGCTACGGCGATCACTGTCCTCGCGCTGAAGTCAGCTCTGGCGGCGGCTCCCGAACTTCCACTCACCGTGCTCTGGCCGGACGGCGATCCGATCGAGGCGCATTTCCACGTGACGGAAGTCGGGCGCGTGCAGAAGGATTTTATCGATTGCGGCGGCACGGTCCGACGCAGTGTGACCTGTCTTCTCCAGACTTGGGTCGGGGAGGACACCGATCACCGCATCACCGCCGGGAATCTGCTCAAGGCTTTTGCCCATGCCGCCCCGGTGCTCGGCGCGGACGATCTTCCGGTCGAGCTCGAATACGAGGCGTGCAACGTCCTCCAGTTCACGGTCGCCTCGGTGGAGCGCACGGCGGACCGCCTGCTGATCCGGCTCGGCGGCAAACACACGGATTGCCTCGCGAAGGAACTGTGCGGAACGAAATCCCACGGGAATTCCGACGCCGCGTGCGGTGCCGGCGGCGGATGCGGCTGATCCACCGGGGATGAAAATTCCGCCGTGGTGCGTCGGTGAATTTTTCGGCACGTTCCTACTGGTGTTTTTCGGCTGCGGCTCGGTCGCCGCGGCGGTGCTGACCGGGGCTCAGGTGGGGATTTTTCAGGTCGCGATCGTCTGGGGGCTCGGCATCGCGACGGCCATTTATCTCACGGGCTCGCTCAGCGGGGCGCATCTGAACCCGGCGGTGACGTGCGCGCTGGCGACCTGCGGAAACTTCCCGGGACGACGCGTGCTGCCTTACATCGCGACGCAGCTGGCGGGCGCGTTCGTGGCGGCGGCGGTCTTGCACGCGGTTTTTGCGGGGCCGCTGGCGGCGTTCGAGACGGCGAACGCGATCGTGCGCGGCGCGCCCGGCAGCGAAGCGAGCGCGATGATCTTCGGGGAATATTTCCCGAATCCCGGCGGAAAACCTTTCACGGATGAGCTGCGTGCGCGGGTTTCGCCGGGGGCGGCGTTTCTGGTCGAGGCGCTCGGGACCGCGATCATCATGCTGGTAATCCTGGCGGTGGCGGATGAGCGCAACGCCGGGCGCCCGCGCGAGCTGGCGCCGGCGACGATCGGGTTGACGGTGACGCTGCTCATCTCGCTGTTCGCGCCGCTCACGCAGGCCGGCTTCAACCCCGCGCGCGACCTTGCTCCTAGGGTGTGGAGCGCGCTGGCCGGGTGGGGCGGCGTCCCGTTTGCGGCGAATGGCTGGGGCTGGCTGACGGTGTATGTGCTCGCGCCACTCGTCGGCGCGCAGGCGGGCGGGCTTTTGTATCGCGCATTTTTCCGACCCGCATACTTGGCTGCGTCCAAGTGAGCGTTCGCGCACGCGGCGTCGGAATCATTTACCGAATTTTCCGAGGGAAAACTGATGTGCATTTGCACTCGTGGGGCGCGATGAAATCGGAACGGCGAAACGCGGTGGCGGGCGGCGACTGAAGTTCGGGGTTGAAAGGTCATCCCGCCGTCGGGAACTTAGCCGCGCATGATTCTGGAAATTCCGGAGGGTGATTTCGGCGCCTATATTTTCGACCTCGATGGCACGCTCGTCGACACCATGCCGCTTCATTACAAAGCGTGGGACTTTGCGATGCGACGTGCCGGGCTCGCCGAGACGCTCGACGAAGATCTGTTCTACTCACTGGGAGGAGTTCCGACCCTGCGCGTCGCGGAACTCATCGGGGCGCACTATGGCATCAAGCTCGATCCGCAATTTGTGTTCCAGGATAAGGAGACCCTCTTTCGCGAGATCCAGGCGGATGCGCAACTGATCGAACCGGTCGTGGCGTTTGCCCGCCGCGTGGCGCAAATTTTCCCCGTTGCAGTCGCCTCGGGAGGGACGCGGGAAATCGTGGAGCGCTCCTTGCAGCTCACTGGTTTGGCCGAGCTGTTCCCGGTGGTGGTCACCGCCTGCGACGTGACTCATGGGAAACCGTCGCCCGATATGTTTTTGTTAGCCGCGGAACTGATGGGCGTCGCGCCAGAGAAATGCCTCGTGTTCGAAGACGCCGAACCAGGGATGCAGGCAGCGACCGCCGCCAGAATGAGATGGGTGCGGGTTCCGAGCCGGAAGTAGGGCGGACGCGATTTTCGAGCGCGGACCGACCAGAGCAGAAATCCTAGTATAACGTTTCTATGAAAGGTGAACAATAACTTGTCAACTGGCTGCGGGGTCGGCAGGGTGGCTGTCCATGGCCAAAACGACTGCGCGCGCCGCCTTGGTCCTCTCGGCGTCCGAGAAAGAGTCCTTGCGAGCGCTTGCGGCTTCGCGCACCGCGGCGGTGCGCGAGGTTCAGCGAGCGAAGATCCTGCTCGGCTATCAAGCCGGGCAAAATTTCAGCACGCTCAGCCGCACGCTGTGGTTGAGCCGTCGGATTATTTACAAGCATGTAGATCGCGCGCTGGCGGCGGGCGTCGACGTCGCCTTGCGCGACCGGCCGCACGGGTCGGTGCCCACGATTACGCCAGAAGCAAAAGCTTGGGCTCTGGCGCTGGCTTGCACCAAACCCAAGGAACACGGACAAGCCGCCGAACTGTGGACGCTGGCTGCTTTGGCCAAGCACCTTCGCCGCGCCGCCAAAGCGGCGGGGCATCCCTCGTTGGCGCATGTCGTCAAATCGACCGTCCACCTCATTCTGCGCGATGCTCCCCTGCGCCCGCACAAGGTTAAATATTACCTCGAACGCCGTGACCCGGAGTTTGAGCGCAAGATGAAGGAGGTGCTGATCGTCTATCGCGAGGTGGCAGAGCTGGAGCAGCATCCCCCAGCGCCCGAGGCTCCACGCATCGTCACGGTTTCGGTGGATGAAAAGCCAGGCGTGCAAGCGTTGGCGACGACAAGTCCCGATTTGCCCCCGGTGCCGGGAACGCACCCCGAAGTGGGTCGCGATTATGAATACAAACGCCTCGGCACCGCCTCGATCCTGGCGGGCCTGGATCTGCAGGACGGTCACGTCACCGCTCGCGTCGAAAGGCGCCATCGCAGCGTCGAGTTCATTCGGCTGCTCCAAGATTTGGACGCCTACTACCCGCCCCAAGACACGATTCGAGTGCTGTTGGACAATCATTCCGCCCACATCTCGAAGGAGACCATGGCTTACCTCGCCACCCGGCCAAACCGCTTCATCTATGTTCACACCCCAAAACATGGCTCTTGGCTCAATCTCGTCGAAACACTCTTCGGCAAGATGGCCCGCACTTTCTTGCGCGGCATCCGCGTTCAAACCTGGCAGGAACTTCAAGCACGTATCCTTCAAGGCATCGCCGAAATTAATGCATCTCCAGTCGTCCATCGCTGGAGCAATTTTTCGGCTCTCGACACGCCCGTTTGATTGTTCACCTTTCATGCGAACGTTATACTAGTTTAGTTTAGTTCGGATCGAAGCGCTGGATGGTGACCGCGTCCCCCACGGTCAGTTTTGCCGTTGCCGCGGCCTCTCCCGGATTACGCGCGAGAATGATGTTTCCCTCGGCACCGGGGAGCACCACCCACTCACCCCGCTTCACGCTGTCCAAGTCGCGGCCATAAAACGCGCGGTAATTTTTTTCGCCGACCACGAGACGAAACCACGTCCCGGGTCGGATATCCGCGGTGGCGAAATCCGCGGGTTGGGCATCGAGCAGCAGATTGCCTTGAGTCGGCGTGAAGCCGTTAACCTTAGTGTCGAAGCCATGGCCATTCGCGTGGACGGTTACAGCCGAAGCTCGGGCGACCGGCGCGGTGGTGACATCGAAAAAGGGTTCATTGTCGGCGGGGCGCGGCAAGGCGGAGGGCCCTCGCTCAACCCAGAGATTCAACGCGCGCAGGGCGTTCAGCTTTTCCTGTTGATTGACGTTCGCGTGCCCGCCGCGCGACACCCGAAACAACACCGGCCTGGCAATATCGTCCCCGCGGGCGAAAGGGGAAGCGATGTAGCCTTTCGGACCTTCGAGCTCGCCTTGGTTGGCGAGAAAAAGGATCGGAATCTTTGGTTGGAGCGAAAGGCCGATGGCACTCGGCGTCTCCTTGAGCTGCATCGCGGCGCTGATCGCGAGCGCGCCGTCGTAGAGCAAGGGCTGGCGTGGCTCTCGCTCGGCCACGAGTACGGCCACCAGACCGCCCAAGGTCTCGCCGGCGACCAGCACGCGCTGGGGCTGACCATACTTTCCGGCAATGTAAGCGCGGAGCGCGTCGAGGTCGGCGAGCCCATCGGCGATGACGACGCCGTTCCGCCGGAAGCTCGTCTTCGCGATCATCCACCCTTCGTTGAACAACGTTTTGTAAGCGACGTCTTCGGACGAAAAGGCCGCGGTGAGTGGTTCGTTTTCCGCGTGGAGTCCAGGTGCGACCAGGATGAGGTGTCGGTTCCACTGCGCGGGAAGCACGATGGCGTACTTCGCGCCGTTGAGCTCGCCCTCATCCAATGAGCGCGGAGCGGCGGCGAAGGTGCCCGAGACGGCAATGAGAAACAGAGGCAAGGCGATCAGGCGCATATCGACGCGGGTTTTATTTAGGGCTTTCGCGCTCGTGTCGATTCGTGTTCCTGTCACGCGATGAAACTCGAGTTGTTGGTGAAACCCTCGGTGCTGACGCAGCCGGTGTATGAGCCGGGCAAACCGATTGAATACGTGGCCCGCGAACTCGGTCTCGATCCGGCGGGCATCATCAAGCTGGCTTCGAACGAAAACCCCCACGGGCCGTCACCGAAAGCGGTCGCGGCGGCCAAACGCGCGATCGAACAGGGCGAGCTTTATCCCGATGGGGGCTGTTTTGCGCTGCGCCAAAAACTCGCGGGGGTTCATGGTTTGGGGGCGGATCAGTTTGTGATCGGCAATGGTTCGAATGAAATTCTCGAGCTGCTCGGCCACGTTTTTGTCGGCGCCGGGGACGAGGTGGTGATGGGTTCGCCTGCGTTCGTGGTTTATCAAATCGTGACGCTGCTTTTCGGGGCGAAGCCGGTGGAGGTGCCGCTCGTGGACTTCCGGCACGATCTCGGCGCGATTTCCCGAGCCATCACGCCGCGGACAAAGCTGGTGTTCGTTGCCACTCCCAACAATCCGACCGGCACCGCGAATACCGAGGCCGAGCTGCTGGCATTCGTGCGCGCTTTGCCGGAGCACGTGGTGTGTGTGGTGGATGAAGCTTATGCGGAATACGTCGAAGCGCCGCCAGACTTGCGGCCGCTGGTGCGCGAGGGGCGCAAGGTGATTGGGCTGCGCACGTTTTCGAAAATCCATGGATTGGCGTCCCTGAGAATCGGATTCGGTTACGGCAGCCCGGAGATGATCGCCCTGCTGAACCGGGTGCGACAGCCGTTTAACGTGAATGCGATCGCGCAGGCGGCGGCGCTCGCGGCGCTTGACGATACTGCATTTACGGAGCGCTGCGCGCGCGAGAATCGCGCCGGATTGCTCCAGCTCGAGCGCGGTCTCCGCGCGCTCGGACTCGAGGTCGTGCCGAGTGTGGCGAATTTCATTCTCGCGAAAGTGGGCGAAGGCGCGCGGGTCTTCGATGCGCTCCAGCGCCGCGGGATGATCGTTCGACCGCTGCAACCCTACAAACTCCCGGAATGGATCCGGATCACCGTGGGGACCGCTGCGCAGAACGAGCGCCTGCTGGCGGAGCTGAAGGCTGTGCTCGGCGCTTGAGATTCACGCGGGGCGGCGGGGTCCACGGGTGAGTGGATGCGCCCGAGTGATTTCGGCCGCCGAACCTCGCCTGACCCGCGCATCGCACTCACCAGCGCGTTTCGTTGTTTTGAGCCGACCCGGAGCCTGTCCTTAAGTCCTACTTTGCCGCGGCACGGCGCAGGCGGTCATTGATGGCCTCGGCTAAACCGCCTCCTTGCGCCAGCTCGGCGTGGATTTTCGCGAACCGGCCGTCGTCGAGTTTTCGGAGCGTGGCGAAGAGGCGTCGAGCGATGCCGCGGAGATCGCCGTGTTCATCCAGCCAAAAGATATTTTTCGGGATCCGACGAAAGGGCAGGGTGGGCTTTCTGAGAAACAACCAGGCTTCCTGCAGGTTTGCTCCGGGTGCACCCAGAGTTTCATGCAAAACCAGAAGGGTTCTCGGGCTGTAGTGACGGCTGAGCAGCCCGGGCGCGAGTTGCGCAGCAGAGGTGCTATCCCGATGCGTTGCCGCCCGCGGCCGGACGACTTTCATGCCGAGAGTTTGTTCTAGTTGGTGATGCGTGATGGCGCCCGCGCGCAGCAGCCTTGGTCGCTGGGGATCGCGAAGATCAACGATCGTCGATTCCAAGCCGATCTGGGAAGGGCCGCCGTCCAGGATGTGCGCAATTTTTTCCCCGAGGCCTTCCTGCACATGAGCGGCCGTGGTGGGGCTGATGTAGCCGAAACGATTGGCGCTGGGTGCGGCCAGAGGGATGCCGGCGAGCTTCAGGAGCCGGCGAAATAACGGGTGCGCAGGCACGCGCACCGCCACGCTGGGCAGTCCCGCGGAAACCACGTCTGGAATCAGCGCTGTTTTGGGCAACACGAGGGTCAGGGGGCCGGGCCAGAATTTCTTCGCCAGGCGCAAGGCTGGCGGGTTCGGGATCGCGAGCCGAGCCAAGTCCCGGGCGTCGGCGAGGTGAACAATGAGCGGATCGTTTGCCGGGCGGCCTTTGGCCTTGAAAATTTTCTGGCAGGCGCGCGCGTCGAGGGCGTTGGCGGCCAGGCCATAAACCGTTTCGGTCGGCACCGCGACGAGTTCACCAGCTTGGAGCTGCCTCGCGAGCCGGGTCAGATTGCGGGCACTTCCGCGGTAGACGCGGGCGCGGCGAGGCTTGGGCATGGGCACGAAAAAGGCCGGAGCTTTGGACTCCGGCCAGAAAAAGTGAATCGCCGCGGGCTTACTGCGTGAGCAGCATGTTGCGCGACTGCTTGATCGTTTTCGTGATCGCGCGCTGATGCCGGGCGGTGAGGTGGGTGTATTTGCGGGGCAGAATTTTGCCGGTATCGGTGACAAACAGCTTCATCGCCTCAGGCGTGGTGAACGGAATTTCGGCCGGGGTGAGAGTCTGCTGCTTTTGTTCGGTGGTGCTCATGCGTAAAAAGGAAGGGAGAAGGTGAATTCGAGAGGAAGCTTGTCAACCCGCATTTTGGAGTGGAAACCGCGGCACTCCGCGGCAGCGCGGGGTCGCGGCGTGGTGTGCGGCTGGTCGCAGACGATTCGGTTTGCGAAACCATCCGCCGCGCGAGAATCCACTAACGACGACCGAGCTGATTCTTGACATGCACGACATCTGCACGACGCTTGATGCCATGAAAACAAAGTGGCTCGCCTCCCGTGAATTTTCCGCCCACCCAGGCCGCGCGTTGGCCACCGTTAGCCGCGCCGGTCGCGTCCTGGTCACCGCCAACGGCAAGCCGAAAGCGATCATGATCCCGACTTCGGAGGCGACCTTCTCCCGCGATTTGGAAATGCTCGACCGCGTGGCGTTGACGCAGGCGGTTGAGGCCATTCGATCCGAATCCGTCGTGAACGGCACCGACGCTCTCACGATGAAAGAGATCGACGCTGAGGTTGCAGCGGTGCGCTCAGCCCGTCGCCGCAAATGAAATTGTGGGTAATCGACACCAACGTTGTCGTGTCCGGTTTG
>JBDSSU010000328.1:0-3498 GCA_039928635.1 Opitutaceae bacterium
CCCGGCCCGCAACGCATCCTGGGTGCGATCGTCCCAGTGCAAGGCGGCACTTGGTTTTTCAAACTCAGCGGATCCGATGCGCAGCTCACGAAGGAGAAACCCGCGTTCCTCGCCTTCCTGCAAACGGTGAAGCCCGTCGCACCATGAACGCTTTCGCGAGCAAGCTCCGGCAGTTTTTCGTTTCCCTGAAACTGACCGTGACCCTGCTGGTCCTCGGCATGGTGCTGGTTTTTTGGGCGACGCTTGCCCAGGTCGACCTCGGCGTCTGGGGCGTGCAGGAGCGTTTCTTCCACTGCTTCATCGTCACCGAACGAATCCCCGGCACGCCGCTCTGGGCGCCGTTTCCCGGCGGATACCTCATCGGCACGATGCTCCTCGTTAACCTGATCATCGCGCATATCGATCGCTTCAAGTTCACGGCGCGCAAAATCGGCATCCAGCTCACCCACGCGGGAGTAATCTTGCTGCTCCTCGGAGAACTTCTCTCTGGCCTCTGGCAGGAAAGCTACACGATGCAGATCGGTCTCGGAGACTCGCTCAACTACTCCGAACATCAACGCGACTTCGAGCTCGCGATCATCGACACGACTTCGCCCGACGTGGACGAAGTCGTCGCCATCCCCGCCGAACTGCTCGAAGAGGGAAAAACGGTGCAGCATCCCAAGCTGCCGTTCCGGGTGGTGCCGAAGCGCTACCTCCCGAATGCCGCTCTGGCTTCCCGCGACGAAAAGGCGGGCGGGCCGCCTTCCGAAGCGACGACGGGCACAGGTCCCGGAGTCGCGGTGACGCCGCTGCCGATCACGTACAACGACAAAGAGGTCAATCTGCCCGCCGCGTATGTCGAACTCACCGGCGCTTCCGGCTCATTGGGAACCTGGCTGGTCTCCCCCGAACTTGCCCGCCCGCAAACCTTCACCGCGGAGGGAAAGACCTGGAAACTCGTGCTCCGCCGGGAGCGTGCTTACAAGCCGTTCAAAATCACGCTGCTCGACGTGAAGCACGACGTCTACCCGGGCACCGACACGCCCAAGAATTTTTCCAGCCGCATCCGCCTGGAGACGCCGGGCAGCGCCGAGAACCGCGAGGTGTTGATCTACATGAACCACCCCCTGCGTTACTCGGGCCTGACGTTCTACCAGTACCAGATGAACGCCCCGGCGAAATACACCGTGCTCCAGGTGGTGCGGAATCCCAGTTGGGTTCTTCCCTACGTCTCTTGCATCATGATCTCGGCCGGACTCATTTGGCAGTTCGGAGCCCACCTCCTCGGTTTCTTCAAAAAGCGCCGCACCCTCGCGCCCGCCGTCGCATGAAAAAGATTTTCCCTCCCCTGGTCCTGATCGCGGCGCTGACCTTTGTCGGCATGTCGCTCCTGCCACCGAAAAACCAGAGCGAGTTCGACCTGATCGGCTTCGGGCGCCTTCCCGTCCTGGCCCATGGCCGGATCAAGCCGCTCGACACCGTGGCGCGCAGCTCCCTGCTCCAGCTGCAAAGCCGTCAGGCGGTGCGCATCCTCCACGTCAAGGACCCGGTGGTGAGTTCACCCATCGAGTGGTTGCTCGATGTCTTTTACCGCCCCGAGAAAGCCGACACCTACCACACCTTCGCTGTCGACCATCTCGAGCAACCAGAAGTCATGGCGATGATCGGCCGCACGCCCGAGACGCTTCGCATCAAATACGACAGCGCAGTGCTAAACATCCTCGCGATCGCCGACGTGGTTCCGAAAACGCAGCGGCGTTTTTCATTCAACGATCTCCAGCCGCACCTTGGGACGATCGAAGCGCAGGCTAGGCTCGCTGCTCCCATTGAGTCAGCCGTGCGAACGCCGTTCCAGCGTTCGGTCATGCAACTCTACGCCAACCTCCGGTTGTATTTGCAGCTGCGGCACGCGGTCGTCGCGCCGGACCGCCCGAATTTCGTCCGCGACCTGATCCAGTTTCAAAACAAGCTTCCGGAAAGTATCGCGGCATTTCGCGCACAGCAAGCTGGCCAGACGCATGATGCCGCCGCGGTTTCCAGCCTCATGGAGCTCGGGGAGCGCTTTGATCTCATGGCCAAGATGAGCATGCTGCTCGTCGCGCCCCCTGACACCGATGAGCGCGATATCACGCTTTGGAAGACCGCTGGAGACTCTTTGCTCGGGACCTTCCAGAGCATGCAGGTCAACTCGACCGTGCTTGCCTACGCCGGGCTGGGCCAAGCTTGGCGGGAGCAAAAACCCGCGGAGTTCAACAAGCTGATGAGCCTGTTTCACGATTCACTCGACAAGCGCTTCGACGCTGAGATGGGAAAAAGCGCCAAGGAAACGCGCTTCAACGCCGCCGAGCCTTTCTACACGAGCATGCTGCTCTACGCGGTCGCTTTCTTCATGGCGATTTTCTCCTGGCTGTTCTGGCCCACCGCTCTTGGCCGGGGCGCGTTCTATATCATCGGCCTCGCCTGGCTGCTGGCGACCGCAGGCATCATCACCCGCATGGTGCTGGAGTGGCGTCCTCCGGTGACCAACCTCTACTCCTCCGCGCTCTTCATCGGCTGGGGCGCCGTGGGTCTTTGCCTCATCCTCGAATCGGTGTTCAAGAACGCCATCGCGAGCGTCGCGGCCGGCACGATCGGGTTTATCACGCTCATCATCGCGCACCATCTTTCGCTGAGCGGCGACACCCTCGTGATGATGAGCGCTGTGCTCGACACGAATATTTGGCTCGCTACCCACGTCGTGATTGTGACGACGGGCTACGCGGCAACCTACCTCGCCGGTTTCCTCGCGGTGATCTACATCCTCCGGGGCGTGTTCACCCGCACCCTCGACAAAGGCACTGCTGAATCCCTCAACCGCATGGTCTACGGGATCGTCTGTTTCGCGACGCTCTGCAGTTTTGTTGGCACCGTCCTTGGCGGGATCTGGGCCGATCAATCCTGGGGACGTTTCTGGGGCTGGGACCCGAAGGAAAACGGCGCGCTCATCATCGTCCTCTGGAACGTCATCATTCTTCACGCCCGCTGGGGCGGCATGATCAAGCAACGCGGGCTGATGTCCCTCGCAGTGGTGGGCAACATCGTCACGAGCTGGAGCTGGTTTGGGACCAACATGCTCGGCATCGGCCTGCACAGTTACGGCTTCACCGATGCGGCCTTCGTCGCGCTAATCGCGTTCGTCACCCTGCAGCTCGCGATCATCGGCCTCGCCAACATCCCGCTCGAAAACTGGCGCAGCTTCCGCGCATCAGCGCCCGCCACCCCCGCGAAGAAACTCGAAACCGTCGGCGCGAAGTAATTCCACGGACGGAGAAAGCCCCGGACCATCGGTCTCTGTTACTTACCGCAGCCATCCACTCGCTCACGCTCGCGGCTACTATCCCTTGCCGAGCAGTTCTTCGGCATGCGCCAGCGCGCTCTTCGCCTTGCCGATCGCCCCGCATGCGCGAGTTCGCTGATGTGGACCAAATGGTCCGGGGAGCGCGCGCGTCTCGCGTGCTGGCTTGGGCGTCCCGCCCA
>JBDSSU010000329.1:0-8969 GCA_039928635.1 Opitutaceae bacterium
GCCGGCCGCGCCAACGCACTGGCCCCGTTTGCAAACGGCTGCGCCCAACGCACGCTTGCCGCTTCGCATCCCGCCCTCTTTCACTCGTCCCTTCGCATGTCCGCCATCCCTGTCACCGTTCTCACCGGCTTCCTTGGCGCCGGAAAGACCACGCTCCTCAACCACATCCTCACCGAGCAGCACGGCAAAAAGCTCGCCGTGATCGAAAACGAATTCGGGGAGGTCGGCGTCGACAACCAGCTCGTGATCTCGAGCGAGGAGGAACTTTTCGAGATGAACAACGGGTGCATCTGCTGCACGGTCCGGGGCGATCTCATCCGCATTCTCGGCCGACTGCTCAAGCGCAAGGACCAACTCGACGGCATCCTGATCGAGACCACGGGCCTCGCGAATCCCGGCCCGGTCGCGCAGACCTTCTTCACCGATGACGAGATGAAGGCCAACTTCCGCCTCGACGCGATTGTCACGGTCGTCGACGCGAAGCATGTGCTGCAGCATCTCGACACCGACGACGAAGCCGTGAAGCAGCTCGCGTTTGCCGACGTGATTCTGCTCAACAAAACCGATCTCGTTTCCCCCGCCGAGCTCGACGCGCTGGAGAAACGCATCCACGGGATTAACGCCGTCGCGAAAATTCACCGGACAAAGCACGCCGAGGTCCCGCTTGATCGCGTGCTGAACGTCGGCGGTTTCAATCTCGGTCGCGCGACGGACATCGACCCGGCGTTTCTCGAACCGGAATATCCCTTCGAATGGGCGGGCGCGTACGCTCTTCCCGCCGGCACGCACGAACTCGTGATCGGCCACTCCGATCACGATCACGACCACGGCCACGATCACTCGCACGAAGAACCCGGCCATTCCCACGACCACGGCGAACACGGGCATCATCACCACCACCACGGCAACGCGAACGAACTCGACGTCGTCGTGATGCCGCTGAAATCCCTCGACGAAGCCGACATTGCGACGGCACGCGAAGCCGCCGTGCAGGTTTTCGCCGATTGGGAAACCCGGCTGAAGGACGGCGACCCGGTTGTTTCCGGCGCGACGCTCAACCGGCTCCTGCTCACCGAGGGCAACGGTCGCTATCCGTTGCAACTCGCCGAGCCCGGTTTCTATTTGGTTTTCGAAGGCTGCGGGGAGGATCCCCTGCACATCCACGTGATGGGCGAAACCGCGAAGCCGGCCTGGCAGCGCGATTTTCATCCCGCCCATTCGCACAACGACGCCGTCACCTCCGTCGGCATCAGCACGCCCGGCGAACTCGACGGCAAGCGGCTGAACGACTGGATCAGCGAACTCCTGCGCGTCAAAGGTGGTGATATCTACCGGATGAAAGGCGTGCTCAGCGTGAAAGGTTCGAATAAGCGGCTGGTTTTCCAAGGCGTGCACATGCTCTTCGACGCAAAATTCGACCGCGAATGGGCGCCCGGCGAAGCACGCACGAACACGCTCGTGTTCATCGGAAAAAATCTGGATCGCGCCGCGCTCACCGAGGCGTTCAAGACGTGCCTGGCCTGACGTGGGAGGAAGATCACTGCGTTGTCCCCGCGATTTGCAGACGAAATCGCTTCCGAGAGCGGGGTGCGACCGCTGGGCGCCTCTCGGGTCCGGGAGCAGGCTAGGCTTTTGGCGGGACCAAGCGGTCCGGCCTTACCCCGCGACTTTTCCGCCATTGCCCCGGGGCGCCCTGTGCGTCTTCATCCCGATCCCACCCCATGAAAGCTTCCCTCCGTTTCCTCGCGCCCCTCGTTTTCGCGCTCCTCTTCGTGTCCAGCGGCTTCGCTGCGGCTCCCATTAAAATCATGCTCCTGACCGGGCAGTCCAATCCCTACCACGATTGGACCAAGAGCAGCCCGCTCGTGAAAACCTACCTTGAACAGACCGGACTTTTCGCGGTCGACGTCGTCACGGCGCCCTCCAAGGACGTCGAAACCTCCGACTTCAATCCGAAGTTTTCCGACTACGCCGCGGTCGTGATGGACTACGAGACGATGGACTGGCCGGCGGCGACCAAGACCGCATTCGTCGAGTATATGAAAGCTGGCGGCGGGCTCGTCACGCTTCACGCCGCTGACAACGCGTTTCCGAACTGGCCCGAGTTTAATGAAATGATCGGCATCGGTGGGTGGGGTCTGACGGCGACCGGCGGAGTCAACGGTCGCAAACCCACCGCCGGGCTGAAAGTCCGCTGGCGCGACGGCCACACCGTGAGCGAAGACACGCCGGGCGGCTACGGCCACCCCCCGACGCACGACTTCCTCGTCGTCGCACGCACGCCGGACCACCCGATCATGAAGGGCCTGCCGAGCCAGTGGATGCACGCGAAGGACGAGATCTACAGCAATCTCCGCGGTCCCGCGAAAAACGTCACCGTCCTCGCCACCGCGCTGGCCGACAAGGCCCTTTTCCCCAACGCATCCGGCGAGAACGAACCGATCCTCATGGTGATCGAATATGGCAGAGGCCGCGTGTTTCACTCCACGCTCGGCCACATCGGCCCGCGCCAAACTGCCCCCTTCCTTCCGTTCACCAGCGTCGGCTTCATCGTCACCCTCCAGCGCGGCACCGAGTGGGCCGCCACCGGCAAGGTCACGCAAAAAATCCCCGCCGATTTCCCGACCGCGGAAAAGCCCTCGCTGCGCAACTAAGGGCTTAAAAAAAGGGCGCCGCGCGAGGCGACGCATCGATCGATCCAGGCGGGCCCGCAACGGCCCGCCTTTTTTCGCACCCTGGTCGCTTCGAGCGTGCGCGGGGAGCCTTCCTTGAGCAGCCGGCTCCGGTCGGCCAGCACCCGCGTCCCGTGAAAGAATGGGCGAATCCAACCGCCCATTCCGGCAGGGCTCGAAGCGGTCAGCCTTCATTCTCCAAAGACCCCAGGCACGCAGGTTTAAGCAAATCAACGGCTCCCGAAAACCCCCGTCGCATAGACCCCTGTTGACTTGCGCCATTTGCCGGCAATCCCCGGCTGGAATCGGGCCGGCCCGTGGCGACGTTTCCACCTCAAGAAACCGGCGCTGGGACCGTTAATGCCAAAGCGCCTCACGCGTCTTTGGGTCTTAATCATGTCTACCGCTCTCCTGTCTCTTCGGTCCTCCCTGTGCCGGCTTCTCGTTGTTTCCTCGTGTCTGCTCGGATTCGGCGCGGCGGCGGCGAGCGCAGCCGAAGCTCCCTTGCAGGAACTCCAATCTCAGAACCGCGATCTGCGCGTTCAGCTCGAGGCCCAGCAAAAGCAGCTCGACGAACTTCGCACCCAGATGAACCGCCTCGCCGGCATCCAGGAATCCGCCGGCTCCACTCCTGCCGCGGGGTCTTCGGCCCGCTCCGACCGCAAACTCATCCTTTCCGGCGAAGTCGGCCTGGCTTTCTTCGCCTCCGGTAGCGACGGCCGCTATCCCAAGCAGGAATTTCGCGTCGACGATGCCAACATCCGTCTCGAGGCGGCAGTCGCAAACAACACCTTTTTCTTCGGCGAGCTGCAGCTTTCCAAACACGAGGCCGCCGACGAAGCGTTTCATCTCGGCGAATTCTACGTGGACTTTGAAAACGTCTCCGGTCTCCTCGGCGGTCCCGATCGTCTGGTGAATGTCCGCTTCGGCCGCTTCGACATTCCCTTCGGCGAAGAGTATCTGCTGCGCGATCCGCTCGCGAATCCGCTGATCACCCACTCGCTGAGCGATGTCTGGGGCACCGATGAAGGCGTGGAACTGTACGGGGAATTCGGCCGGACCAGCTATGCGTTCGCGATTCAGAACGGCAGCACCAAAACCATGCACGACTACAACGCCGACAAGGCTCTGACGTTGCGCGTGGGTTACGATGTTCTTCCCCAACTGCACGTCAGCGCCAGCGTGATGCGCACGGGGGAACTGGCCTCCGCCCTCGAGCCCACCTCCGAGGTTTGGTTTGGCAACGTGGTTTTCCGCAACATCAGCTCCTCTCGCTCCACGACGCACCAGGCAAACCTCGCCGAGGTCGACGCCACTTACCGCTGGAAAACCGGGCACCTTTGGTTGGGTGGCGGCAAAGCGCGTTACACCGACAACGACCCTCTGGCCGACAACACCACCAAGTTCACTTACTTTCAGGCCGAGGCCGTGCAATCAATCGGGCGTGGCTTCTACGCTGCCGCTCGCTTCAGCACGCTGCGAACCGGGCAAGGGTATCCCATCGCGGGCATCGGCAACCTCGTGAAATATTTTCTCACGTCGCTGCAAACAAAGGAACTGCAACGGCTGAGCGTGGGCGGGGGCTATCGATTCAACTCATCGCTGGTCATAAAAACCGACTACACGAGCGAAAGCGCCACCCTCACGACGGGTAAATCCCGCGACAATCATCTCTTCTCTTTCGAAACCGCCATCGGATTCTAATGCCCTCCCTCCTTCGCCGCCGCATCCGCCTAGCTGGCCTCCTGCTATCGGTCGCCGCGTTGTTCCCGCAGCCGCTCCACGCGGGCTCGATCTCCGGCCGGGTGCGCGCCCGCGCCGCAACTCCGGCAACGGACGGTTCCGGCGGGGGCAACTACGCCAGCCGAAAATACAAATTTCTCGAGAAGATCGACTACGCGACGCTGCGCGACTTCGTGGTCAACATCACTGAAATCGAGGCGCCACCGGCCGCCGGCCAGCCGCCGCCGCAAAGCCTCGTGACCCAGCGCGACGGCGCCTTTGTGCCGCATGTTCTGCCGATCGTCGCCGGGACCATCGTGGAATGGCCGAACGCGGACGACGTTTTCCACAATGTTTTCTGCATGTCGGAGACGACGCCGTTCGACCTGGGACTCTACAAGATCGGCGACAACGCCAAGAAGGTGGTTTTCCCGAAGACCGGTCGGATGGAGGTGTTCTGCTCCATTCACACCAAGATGAACTGCATCGTGCTCGTGCTGCCGAATCCCTGGTTCGCGCGCGCCAACGACGCCGGTTTCTACACGATCACCAATGTTCCCGCGGGCACCTACACGCTGCGCGCGTGGCACGAACGTCTGCCGAGCAAGACGAAGGAAATCGTGGTGCCGGCCAACGGCGAGGTGCAGGTCGACTTCCTGCTCGGACTCGGCGAGCCGTAACCGCCCGGTCTCGTCGCCATGCCCCGTTCCGCACCGCTTCGCGTTAGCTTTCAAGCGAAGGTGCTCGCGCCGGTCCTGGCGTTTCTCGTCCTCCTCCCGACGGTCACGCTCTGGATCATCAACCGGCATATCAGCGAACAGGCTCTCGCGGAGGCTCGCCAGACGCTGACCACCGCCGACGCGGTTTTTCGAAACTCGCTCGATCTGATCGCCCGTGGTTTGGCGACGCGTTTTCGCGGAGTGGTGAACGAGCCGCGTTTCAAAGCGGTCGCCCAGCTCGGCGATGTCCCGACGATGTCCGCTTTTCTCCGGGAATCGCTGGAGGAATTCGGCGCCGAGATTGAATTCGTCACCTACTCGCTCGAGCCCGGCACCATGCTGGCCGGCGCGCGGCGCGAGGCCCACCTCGACTACGAATCTTTCCAGCGCGCGACCCTGGGTCTCGCGCGCGATGCGTTCGAGGGAGATGCGAGCACCGGCACGGTTTTCGCCGGCGGGCGGATGTACAGCGTGGTAGCGGTGCCTGTCCCTGCGAGCGACCGGCTTTCAGTCGCTGGCGTCCTCACGATCGGACTCCATTTCGGGGATCACTCGTTGCGGGAACTCCGGTCGCTGACGCGCACCGAGATCGTCGCCTTCGCAGAAGATCGTGTCGCCGCCGCCACGATCACGCTCGATGCGCCGGAACAATTAGCTCGCGAAACGCCAGCTATGTCGGCGCGAAAAGACCATCGCGTGATGCCCCTTCAACTGAAGGGCGAACACTTCCTCGCCCTTTCGAACGCTTACATGGCAGCCCCGGGCCGGCCCGGTTTTAACTACCTGTTGCTGTCGTCGTACGAGGTCCGGCTGCAGGCGCTGCGCGACACCCAGCTGATGCTCGGAGCAGTGAGCCTGATCGGAATCATCATCAGTGCGAGCTGCGTCTCGTGGCTCATCCGCCGCGTGACGAAACCGCTGCGAATTCTGCGGGACAGCGCTGAGGCAGTGGGACGCGGCGACTTTACCCAGCGGGTGAAAAAGGTCTCGCGGGATGAATGTGGCGAGGTCGCGGGCGCCTTTAATCAGATGACCGACAATCTGCTCGCCTCCCGCACCGAGCTGGAAAAAACCGTTCACACGCTGCGATCGACCGACGCCCGTTTACGTGAAAGCGAGGAGCAGCTCCGCCTGACGATCGAGAGCGCGCGCGATCACATGATCTGCACGCTGAATGCGCAGGGCGGCGTCCAGCGGTGGAATGGCGCGGCAGAGCGAATGCTCGGCTACACGGCGGCGGAAGCCCAAGGTCTGGCTTACGCGAGTTTTTTCCTGCCTGAGGAACGGGAGGCGGGCGTCCCCGAACGACTGCTCGCCACCGCCGCCTCCCATGGGCGTGAAGCGTATGAAGGTTGGCGGGTGCGGCGAAACGGCACGCGCTTCTGGGCGGAAGTCACCCTGTCACGCCTGCCCGAAGGGGCTGGGTTCGTGGAGATCGCCCGTGATGCGACCTTGCGAAAAGACGCTGAAGAAACCCTTCGCGCCGCCCGCGATGCCGCTGAAACGGCCAACCGGGCCAAAACCGACTTCATCGCCAACATGAGCCATGAGCTGCGCACGCCGATGAATTCCATCATCGGGATGTCCAGCCTGCTGCTCAACGATCAGCTGTCATCGGAAACCCGAGACAGCGTGCAGACGATTCGAACCAGCGCAGACGCGTTGCTCGAGATCATCGACGACATCCTCGATGTCTCGAAGATTGAAGCGGGGCGGCTCGATCTCGAATCGCAGCCTTACGATCTGTGCGGCTGCATTGAACAGGTCGTCGACGGCTGCGCTCGAAGCACCGATGGGCGGGACATCGAGTTCGTGGTCCACCTCGCCCGTGACCTGCCCGCCGTCGTGGTCGGTGATGCGCTGCGCCTGCGTCAGGTCCTCGGCAAGATCATCAGCAACGCGATCAAATTCACGGAACAGGGCGGAGTGACCCTCTCCGTCTCACGCGCGACGGGCGCAGACGGGACCGAGGAGCTTCTCTTCTCGGTGCAGGATACCGGGATTGGCATTCCGGCCAACCAGCTCGACCGCCTGTTTAAAATGTTCTCCCAAGTCGATGCCTCGACCACGCGTCGTTTTGGTGGCACCGGACTTGGACTCGCCATCAGCAAGCGGCTCGTCGAACTCATGCACGGCACGATCGGCGTCGAGAGCGACGTCGGACGCGGCTCGCGTTTTTATTTCACGATCAAGGTGCCGTCGGATTCACGGGGCGCACCGGCGGAGTTTTCCGGCCTCGATCAGCGCCGGGTCCTCGTCGTTGGTTCCCCGCGCCTCACCACTCAGGGCGTTGGCCAGCAGTTTGTGACGTGGGGCGCCAGCGTCACGTGCGCTGCCACGGCGGTCGGAGCACCGGGCAATTACGATCTCGTCGTTCTCACCGGGGATCCCGCGCCCGCCTTGAACCCCGAGTGGGAGATACCGGTGGTCCAGCTGGTCCCGTTTGGCGAAAGCGCAAAATCAAAACCTTCGTCGCGGTGCGTCACGATCACCACGCCCGTGAAGCCGCGCGCCCTCTACGCCGCTGCACGAAAGCTTTTGGAGTTGGCCCGCCGCCCTGCCGCCCCCGCCGCCACGGCGCAGGTCTACTCCGCGGATTTTTCCCAACGGCATCCGTTGCGCATCCTCCTCGTGGAAGACAATCCGGTTAACGCCCACGTCGCGCAAAAAATGCTCCAGCGGTTCGGCTACTCCGCCGATTGGGCGGTTAACGGCTGCAAGGCCCTCGAACGTCTGGCGGTTCAACCC
Organism: Opitutaceae bacterium; assembly: GCA_039928635.1. Lineage (GTDB taxonomy): Bacteria > Verrucomicrobiota > Verrucomicrobiia > Opitutales > Opitutaceae > DATAKE01. Next base: position 7,862 of record JBDSSU010000329.1, read on the forward strand.
TATGACCTGGTGTTAATGGATCTGCAGATGCCTGAAATGGGCGGCCTCGAAGCGACGCGAATGCTCCGGACGCTGCTAGCGCCCAGTCAGCTGCCGTACGTGATGGCGCTGACGGCGAACGCGCGCCAGGACGACCGCGAAGCGTGTGCGGAAGCGGGCATGCACGACTTCATCAGCAAACCCGTCCAGCTCGAGAAACTCGCCGCCGGCCTCTCCCGTGGGCACGAGTGGGTATCCCGTCGCGCTGCAGTCATAGCGTAGAGATGCGAGAGGGACCCCGTGGCGGAGCGGGCGGAGCAAACCCGCCGCTGCGGCCGCCGGACACTTCCATCCTTCGCGCTGGCGTATCGGTTTATTTCCGACCCGAAATCTTTGGCAGCGACTCCGCTTCCTCAATGGCCCGCGGCCAGTCTTCCTTCAGCAGACGCGAGAGCGATCGGTCCGCCAGAATTCGTCCGCCGGTCTGACAAAGCGGGCAGTAATTCACTTCGTTCTCGGCGTAGACAATTCGCTGCACGGGGGTTTTGCACACCGGACAGGGTTTTCCAAATTTGCCGTGCACGGCCATCGCCGGGTGAAACGCCGTGACCTTGGAGGGGAAGCCGTCGCCCGACTGTCGGCGAAGCCGGTCCGTCCAGATCAACAACGTTTCGCGCGTTGCGGTGTGGAGTCGCTCGATCTCGCGCGGGGTTAATTTCTGTGTCTGCGCAATCGGCGAAAGCCCCGCCGCGTGCAGGATTTCGTCGGAGTAGGCATTGCCGATTCCGCTGAAAAGATGCGGATCGGTTAACGCTCGCTTGAGGGTGTGATTGCGCTGTGTCAGTGCCGCGGCGAATTCACCGGCGGCGGTGCTCATCACGTCGAGGCCGCCCGGATCGTGGATCCGAAGTCCCGCTTCGTTTGCGACCACGTGCAGCGACGCACGCCGTTTGGTCCCGGCCTCCGTGAGCGTCAAAGTGCCGTGCTCGAAAACCAAAGTGGCCAGCCCGTTGCGGCCGGTGGGCTTCGCCGCTGCGTCCGCCCAATGCAGCCGGCCCGCGATCATCAGGTGCAACACGAGCCAGAAGTCTTCCTCAAAACCGAAGACGAGGCGTTTTCCCAATCGACG
>JBDSSU010000330.1:0-2878 GCA_039928635.1 Opitutaceae bacterium
CATGACGCGCTGCAAAGCTTCCGCCCCGGCGGACTCGTCCGGATGCGCGACCGCCAGTGCGATCAACCCCGGCGCTTGATCCTTGAGGTTGAATGCCCGGACCAACTCCAGGAACTGCGGCGTCCCCCGCGTCGACACCAACGCCCGGTCCACCGCCGCGCGCACCGAGGGATTCGCCCCGAGGTCCACGTTTTTCAAGCGCAGGAGCACGTCGAGGCGAGGCGGGGGCTTGGCGACCCCTTCAGCGGGAGCGGCGTCCGAAGACGGGAGCTCCGCTGCGTGGAGCCCCCAAACGCCGGCCATCAGTGCAAGCGCAAAACGTCCCATCATGGCGTCAACAGCTTGAGCAACGCAGCTTCCTTTTCGGGTCCGGTCACATAATCGAGCGTGCGCAGCAGCCGGGTTTTGTCGGCTTCGGCCGTGGACGGCATCTGGCTGACCGCGACCACGAGCTCCGGAGTTTTGGTGCCCCGCGAACGCCAGACAATGTCGCGCGCCGCCGCGGTGGAGAGGTTGTTGTTCACGGCCGCCTGCCACGCGGTGAGGCAATCGTTCCAACGCTGGTCCGCGCCGATGCCGAGAGCTTCCAGATACCAGCGATCCTTCCCGTCGTGCTGCTGCGCAAGCGTAGCCCAGAGCGTCGGCACCTCGGGCGAAGGATTGTGACGGAGAAAGAGCGCGGCTTCGCGCCGGACCTGGGCCGACGGATCGCGAACCAGCAGCCGCACGTAGGGAATGACATCGACGCCGGCCGCCTCGGCGGCGCGGAGGGCGGTGATGCGGATATCTTCGCTGGCGTCGCGCGCGGCCGCGTCGATATACTTCTTCTCGCTGCCCTTGATTCGGGAGAGGAGGAAAAGCGCGCGGGCGCGCATGCGATCATTGCTCCGATCTTTCCAGACTTTCAAAAGCTCAGCTTCCGCCCCGGTCTGCATGGCATGCAGCTTCGTCCACGCGAGGTAGCGGGTGTTCATGTTCGGCGACTGCAGCGCCACCACGGCGCCCGCGGCGGTAGTGAGATTGAGCGCAGGGACCGTCGGGCGATTGCCCGGAGGCGCCACGCGGTAGACCCGTCCCGTCAGGGTCGGCAGGACTCGGTCAGCCATGGTGTGTCCACCCACCGCGGAATCGTTCCAATCCGCCACGAAGAGGGCGCCGTCCGGTGCCACCGTGACGTCGGAGGGGCGATACCAATCCTGCGGTTGCGCTGGGGTCAAAAGCGGAAGCATCGTCGCCGTAAACCCGGCGCCGGCGCGAGTGACCGGGTATGCCCGCACCGTGTTGGGACTACCGTCGGCATGGATGACCTGGTTCCGAAAAGGAGCCGGCAACAGCGAGCCTTCGTAAGTCGTAATGCCCGTCGGGGATCCCAAACCAGTGACAAGCAGGTTGGGAACGACTCCCGGATCCGTCTGGTGCCAATGGAACGCCGCCCTCACCGCCGGATCGTTCGGCGACCCGGCTGCGGTGTAAGCGACGCGCCAGCCCGCGTCCGTCAGCTCGTCGTGGTAACCATAGTTGCCGCCCTTCATCAGATAGTTGATGCGAGCGGAGGTGTTGCCGTCGTCGTCGTTGTCCGACTGCCACATGTTGCCGAAGGAATCGACGGCCAGCTCGTAATTGTTGCGGAAATTCCAGGCCAGCGTTTCCACATTGGTGCCGTCCAGGTCCGAACGGAAAACCGTTCCCTGCCGATAAGGGTGGCCGTCCCCGCGGGTGGCTTTGCCATCGAGGTCGATGATCGTCGCAGATTCGTGGGCGGGAACCGGACCGTGCAACGGAACCACGAGCCCGGGAGCGGGGCGTCTCAGCTCTCTGATGGCATTGCCAAAATTGAAGTAGAGCTTGCCGTCAGGGCCGAACAACGCGGTGTGCAGTGCATGGTCGGAATTCGCGTCGCCGACCACCTCAAAGAGGATCTCCCGCTTGTCCGCCACCGAGTCGTTGTCGGTGTCGGTGAGCAGAAACATATAGGGAGCGAGCGACACCAGCGCCTTGTTACCATCGAGCACCATCACTCCGAGCGCCGTGTTCACGGAGGGATCTTGATAGAACACCGTCGACTTGTCGGCGGCGCCGTCTCCGTCGGTGTCCTCGAGAATCATGACACGGTCCCCGCCTTCACGGGCATGCGGGAGACTTCGATAGTTGGCCCCTTCGGTGACCCAAACACGGCCTCGCGCATCGATATCCATGTTCGCCGGGTTCACCACCATCGGCTCGGCCGCAAAAAGACTCGCGGCGGTGCCAGGCGCAGTGATGAGAGTGGACGTTTCCCGCCGCGCCGCGTCGAGCCCGACGCCTTGCGGGTTGACCAAGGGTCCGCCTCGACCGCCAGGACCACCCCGACCGCCAAAACCGCCTCGACCGGCCCCGGGTTGGATGGTCTGCGTGATCAACGCTGCGATTTGATCCGCGGAAAGACGATTGTCTGAATTTTGAATGCGGGCGAAGCGTTCCGCCCGGGCCGATGCCAAGGCGACCTCGGCCGCCACCAGAGCATCGCGACGCGCACGCACCGCCGCCTCGTCACGGGGCACGGTGAGAACGGCGGCGCTCAACTCGTTGCGGGCGGTGGTCGCGGCGACAACGAGCGGGGCGAGCGATTGATTCATCGCGGTAACGGCCTCCTGTTGGGCAGTCGTCAGTGTCGTCGCCACCGGTGCGCCGCCCCGGCCAGGCGGATTCGGCGCCGCCGGAGGTTGAGCAGATACCATCGCCGCCGAAAGGACCAGTGCCGGCAAAAAGCAGACGATCGTCTTAAAATTATGTTGGGGAGTTTTGGGATTCATCGAAATTGCGGTCTGGCGGGAAACGGGGAGGGATTGCGGAAGAAAAATTCAGTGCATCCGCGTCCTCGAACGGTGACGAATCTCTG
>JBDSSU010000331.1:0-15824 GCA_039928635.1 Opitutaceae bacterium
TCCAGCGACGTGAGATCCAGTCCGCCTTCCTTGTCGGCTTCGTTATGACAACTCGAGCAATGCTTGTCCGCGAAGTCGGCGATCGGCTTCGCCGGCACCGCCCCGCGCAGTGCTGCAGAAGGGCCAACAGCCAGCCCCAGCCCCGCGGCCAGTATCGCGGCGGCGGTGCAACGACCCAGGAAACCGCGCACGCGGGGAAAAGGCGATTCGATGGGAGAGCGGGCCATAGAAAAATCTCCGGATGGGCAGGGGCTCAGATCGTTTCCAGTCCGCGCATTGTGCCGTTCGACGAAGCGAAGCGATCCTGCTCCAAGCCGAGCCGTTGCAGCATCGAGACGTACAAATTCGGCAGCGGATAATTCCGCTCCTTGTCGAACACGAGATGCTGCCCGTGCTTGAATCCGCCGCCCGCGAGCAGGATCGGCATGTTGACGTTCACGTGCTGATTCGCGTCTCCGAAATTCGAACCGTAGAGCACCATCGTGCGATCCAGCAGATTACCGCCGCCCTCGGACACGCCCTTGAAATTGGAATACAGACGGTCCAACAACTTCATGTGGCCGAGGTCCAGCGCCTTCAGCTGGCCGAGTTTGTCCTCATCTTTTCCGTGGTGGGATAAGTTGTGATAGGTGTCGGTGATGGCGACCTCCGAGATGCCTTCAACGACTGGCGTCGAGACACTGTCCAGCATCAAGGTGATCGAGCGGGTCGAGTCGGTTTGGAACGCCAGCATCGCGAGGTCGTACATCACCTTAACCTTTTCCATGTACTGGGCAGGCGTCTGCGGATCGACAGGCGCAGGCGCGGTCACCACCGGCCGCGGTTTCCGCTCCCAACCCTTCGAGGCCTGCAGCCGGTTCTCCAGATCGCGAACACTCGTGAAGTACTGTTCCACCCGGTCGCGATCCTCCGCGCCCAATTTTTTCTGGAGTTGTTTCGCCTGCGCGGCAACCGCGTCGAGGATGCTGCGGCCGTTGTCGAGTTCCGTGATCTGCGCGGCGATCTGGGCTTCGGTGCCTTGGAAGAAAAGCTGCCGGTACACTTCGGAGGCTTTGTCCTGCGGGGGAATGGCCACACCGGTTCCCGTATAGGAGAGACTGCGCGCGCGACTGTTGACCGCGAGAGTGAGCGAAGGAAACCGCGTGAGAATCCCGATCCGCTCGGCGATCACCTGGTCCAGCGAAATGGTGTTGCGAAACCCACCCCCACCGGGATGCGGAGCCGCCGTCAGGAAGCACACGTCTGCCGGGTGCCCGCCGTCGACGTTGGGATGGGACACACCGGTGAAAACCGTGAAATCTTTCCGATGCGCTTCGAGTAATTTGAGGTAGGGTGAAGCAACGTAGTCGCGTCCTGAGCCCTGCGGGAAAAAATTTTCGTGCAGCACGCCGAGATTATTACAAATCGCGAACAGGCGGCGCGGCGCTTCACCCGTCCCCAGCGAAGAAGACCCGTCCGCCGCCCGCGCAAAGGGACGCAGCATCGAATTGAGAAACGGGAGGGAAAGCGCGACGCCCGTGGCCCGGAGAAAATGACGGCGGTCGATCGCCTCCCGCGTCGCGACATAGGGAGCCTTCGAATATTTGGGAGTGGCATTCATAGGGGGGATCGCCGCCAGCGCCGGAAACGCACGCGGGGTAATTTTGGATTGGGGGATTGGGGCGGCAGGGCTAAAGCGTCTCTTGAAACAGCGCTGATCGTGACGTTCGCCTGCGCGCTAGAGAAAGGCCGGATCTCCAATTATTGAAAGCATAAGATTACCCCTGGTGTTGCATCGACGACTGGCGTTTTCGGAACTTTGTCCCGGCTTCAGCCGCGATCGACATCACTTATCAACAATTGCCCCGCAAACCTCCCGAGCGAGTCCGCGCAGCCACCGATGCGCGGGATCGGCATCCAGCCGCGGGTGCCATAGCAATGACACCGTGAACTCCCTCGTGGGCACCGGGAGGGGGAAGCTGTGCATTCCGACGCGTAGATTCCCGGTGTGTCGTTCAGGGACACTGGCGATCAGGTCGGAGGCCCGGGCAAGAGCCAGCGCCGTGGAAAAACCCCCGACGATCGCGACGACTTCCCTTTGCAGACCGAATGGCTCCAACGCCTCATCAATCGGTCCCTTGTCGAGCCCCTCCCGGGACACGCTGATATGCCGACCAGTCGCGTAACGGGCGGACGTCATTCTGCCTTTGGTCAACGGGTGCCCTTTTCGCACCACGCCAATAATGCGATCCCGGAACAGTGATTGCATCCGCACCTCCGGGCTCGTCGTTTTCGCCACGACGCCGGTTTCCAAATCCACGATCCCCTCGCGCAGTGGCGCGCTATCCTTGTCGGGTTTCGGCACGAAACGCAGCCGCACGCCGGGAGCTTCCTCGCCGATGCGGGCAATCAGTTTCGGTCCGAAGTTTTCCACGAAGCCATCGCTGGTGCGCAGCGTGAAGGTTCGAACCAGCTGTCGGAGGTCGACCTTCCCCGCCGGACGCAAAACCGCTTCTCCCTCTTGCACGAGGTGAGTGACTCGCTCCCGGAGTTCGAGCGCGCGTGGCGTCGGAACGAGCCGGCGACCGGCGCGGACCAGCAACGGATCGCCCGTCACCTCACGCAGTCGCGCCAAGGCTCGGCTCATCGCCGAGGGACTCAGGCGCAACCGCTGGGCGGCGCGCGCAACGCTGCCTTCCGCGAGGAGCACCTCCAGGGTCACCAGCAAGTTGAGATCGGGTCGTTCCATCTTGGTCGACCGCAGCACAGGTCGATCGTGACGTGGCGTCAAACGCACGCACAAGGTGCAGACGGCGCGTCTTCCGCCACTTCACCGCATCGGCTATCGTAGCCCGATGCTAAAAACCCTGATCGCAGAACGCGAAGAGCGGCTCGCTGAACCGGTCGAGCCAAGACCCTCAGTTCGATGGACGCTCACCGGCCTTTCGCTTTCCACCTTGCTGGCTTCGCTCGGCACCAGCATCGCCAATGTTGGCCTGCCCACGATGGCCCGGTCTTTCGCCGCTTCTTTCCAGGAAGTCCAATGGGTCGTCCTCGCCTACCTTCTCGCCATCACGTCCCTGATCGTCGGCGTCGGACGACTCGGCGACGTCATCGGCCGCCGCCGATTGCTCCTCGCGGGAATTTTTCTGTTCACGCTGGCTTCGGTCCTCTGCGGTTTCGCACCCTCGCTCAAACTGCTGATCGCCGCTCGAGCCGTGCAGGGCCTCGGAGCCGCCATCATGATGGCCCTCACCCTGGCATTCGTCGGCGAAACGGTGCCAAAAGCGAAAACCGGCAGCGCCATGGGTCTGCTCGGCACCATGTCGGCGATCGGCACCGCGCTCGGGCCATCCCTCGGCGGCGTGCTGATCGCCGTCCTCGGCTGGCGGGCAATCTTCCTCGTCAGCGTGCCCTTGGGTATCCTGACTTTCCTGATCGCCCGCCGCACGCTGCCGAACGATCGCCGCCGGACGAAAACGGAGCGGGGAAAGTTCGACCTGCTCGGCACGCTGGTGCTGGCGCTGACGCTCGCGGCCTTTGCTCTCGCCGTCACGATGGGGCGCGGCCATTTCGGCCCGCTCAATTTCGCATTGTTGATCACCACATGCTGCGGAGGCGGGCTCTTCGTGCTCATCGAGGGGAAGGTCGCTTCACCGCTGATCCGGTTGACGCTTTTTCGCGATTCCGGATTGAGGGCTGGCCTTGTGAGGAGCGCGCTCGTCTCGACGGTGATGATGGCGACGCTGGTGGTCGGGCCTTTTTATCTCTCTCGATCGCTCGGGCTCAACGCGGTCCAAGTGGGACTCGTTTTGTCGGTCGGTCCCCTGGTCGCCGCCCTCACGGGCGTACCCGCCGGAAAAACGGCGGACCGATTTGGTGCACAACGCGTGACGGTGTTTGGCCTCTTCGGAATCGCGATCGGCTGCTTCGGCCTGTCCACGATGCCGATGGCGCTCGGTATCTCCGGATACCTCGTCCCGATCGTGGTCGTCACCGCCGGCTATGGACTGTTTCAGACGGCCAACAACTCCGCCGTGATGAAAGATGTTACCCCGGATCAGCGCGGCGTTATTTCCGGTCTGCTCAACCTGTCGAGAAATCTCGGGCTCATTACCGGTGCCTCCGTGATGGGCGCAGTGTTCGCGTTTACTTCGGCTGCCACCGACATCACGACGGCGCGCGCAGAAGGCGTCGCCACCGGCATGCGGATGACGTTTGCGGTCGCGACGATTCTGATCGTCGGCGCCCTCGCAGTCGGCAGTCGGGAACGCGCGACCCCTCCTTCCCGGGATTCATGAAAGCCGCTCGATTCCTCCTACCCAGGTGACGACGCCACGAAACGGCGGATACCGCTTGCGGGTTCGGGCGTTCCGGCACCGGGCCGGGGCTTGATCGTCTTGCTGTTCCAAAGCCAGCGAATCACCTCGAGCGGAAGATCTCGCTGGCGAGGCACTCCACGATGAGGGTGCGCAGGCCGTAACCGTCTTTCTTCACCGCCTGAAAGATATCCTCGATCACAAAATCATCGCTGGGTTCCATGTGGCGGCCGGTGGCGTAACTGAGGAACTCCTCGATGAGATGGCGGGTGAAAACATCCGTGCGGCTCGCAACGAGGATGCCCTTGAGATCGTGAAAATCCGCATAGGTCTCGCCGGAGCCAAACGCGCCGGTCGGATCAACCTTCGGAGCGGGTTTCTCCTCCTTTTGCTTGGACGCATCATCGTCCGGGGAGCGGGTCGTGGAGTCTTTGAACTTGGCGTAGGTTTCGCGCCAACGGCCGATCGGGTCGAAGGTCTCAAGGCCGAAGCCGAGCGGGTCGATCTTGCGATGGCACTCGGAACAGGCGGGGTCGGCCCGGTGTTTCGCGAGCCGCTCGCGGATGGTGGTGACTCCGGTCACGTCGGCCTCGATGGCGGGAACCACGTCCGGCGGCGGGGGCGGCTTGATGCCGAGAATGTTTTCCGAAACCCAGACGCCACGCGTGACGGGTGACGTCTCCACCCCGTTGGCGCTGACGGTGAGCACGGCGCCCATGCCGAGCAGGCCGCCCCGCTGCCGGTTGCCCGCGATGCTGACTCGCTGGAAACCATCGGCGAGGCGGAGCGTTTTTTGCTCGGGCAGATTGTAGAGCCTGGCCAGCCGCTTATCGACGAAGGTGTAGTCGGAATCGAGAAATTGCCCCACCGAGCCGTTGACCGCCAGCAGATCACGGAAGAAGAGGCGTACCTCCGTCTTCATCGCCTCGGGCAGGTTTTCGGCGTAGTACACCCGCGCCGTTTCCCGAGCCGGCGGCATGCCACCGAGATCGCGCAGCCTCAGCCAGCTGTCGAGGAAGGCGTTGACAAAGCCGCCGACGCGCTCGTCGGCCAGGAGCCGCGCGCTCTGCTGCCGGAGTTCCCGGGGCGTGGTCAGTTTCTTGGAAGCAGCGGCGGCGAGGAGTTCTGCGTCCGGCGGTGCGCCCCAGAGCGCGTAGGAGAGGCGAGAGGCGAGATCGTAAGGGCCGAGCTGGGTTTTCTTTTCGTCGGTGATCTCGCTGAAATAGAGAAACGAAGGCGAGCACAGGATCATCTTCAAGGTATCCAGGGCGGCCTGACGCGGTGTGGCTTTTTCGCCCATCCGCCGCTCGTAGACTTTCTTGATGGTGGCGCGGTCGGCTGCCGCCAGCGGACGCCGGTATGCCCGGGTGCCAAAGGCATAGAGCTGATCGAGCGCCCGCTCCGCCTGAAAGCCCCCCGGGCCAAACACCGCGATCTCCTCCGCGCTCCCACCCGGCTCGGCCAGGGGGCCGTCGATCTTGACCTCGCTGATGCGGATGAAGGGGAGCTTGCCGCCCTCCGAGATCAGATGCGTGCGGACTACGCCCGCCTTGGCGAATTTGCCCTGAAAGTCATCGGCGTAGCGCTTGTTGACCTGGAGGACGGCCGCGCGCGACTCGTAAGGCCCATTGGGGAAGATGAAGCGGGGCGTCTGCCCGGCCTCGAGCCAAACGCGAAACTTGAGCCGGCCCGGCTGGTCGTCAGGCACGACCGCCAGCCCGAGGAGCGGCTCGATCGCCTGGGGATAGTGGATGTGGTTCTTGCTGGCGTCGCCGGGCACGACGCCCATCAGGAAGGGTTCGGAAAAATCGATTCCGAAGATGGCGGGGTCGTAGTGGGTGTCGCGGTTCATCGCCAGCGCCTCGACATCGATGTCGTAAAGCCCGGAGACCGGCACGCCCTTGAGAAAGTCCTCGATATGCCCGTAGCCGCCTTGGCGCGTATCGCTGTTGGGCTGTTCATACAGGCAGAGATAACGGTTGTTGAAGGCGGCCTTATTCGGCCCGGTCAGCTCTTCATATTGCCGAAAGTTGCTGTTGAAGAGCCACGACTTCGGCTCCATCGCGGGCTTGCCCAGGCGCGTCTCGACGAGGCGATTGGCGGACTGGAAATACTGGTCCAGCAGAAAGCCGGACGTCACCAGCGACTTCCCAATGGTGTCGATGTGCTCGCTCGCCTTCTCCTTCGGAAAATCCGCCGTGAGGCCGAGCGTGTCCACGCGACGACCAAAGAGCGCCGCGATCGTGTTCTCGTACTCGCGGTTCGAAAGACGCCGCATCACCGTCCGCGCGCCGGTGCTCTCGACCCGGCCGCGCGCGGAGGCGATTCCTTCACGCAGGGCGCGGATGGCGGCGAGCCGCTCGTTGTCGGTCGGTTGGGCCGCCTTGGCGGGAGGCATCTCCCCCAGCGTCAGCTGATCGACGATATCCTTGGCCGTGATCAGCGCCGCCTGGGTGGTCAGCGGAAACTTGAAGCTTTCGAATTCGCGGTCGCCCTTCTGGGTTTCGGTGTCGTGGCATTCGAGGCAGTATTTTCCCACGAAGTGGGAAAGCACTTTCTGCCCGGACGATTCCGCCGCAGGAGCGACAGCCGCCGTGAGAAAGAGGCCAAAGGCGAGCTTGCTCAAAAGGCGCGCGCGCATTGCCGAACAGAAATTTCCGGAACGCACCTTACACCGAGCGGCCGGTGCTGTTGCCGAACGAGTCGGTCTCCACGCCCATGCGCTGGGCGATATCGACGTAGAGATTGCAAAGGGGCACCTTGTTCGGACCCGAGGCCGGGAGCTTCTTGAACTCACCATGACGGTAGCCGCCGCCGGCGAGGATGATGGGGAGGTCGGAGTTCTTGTGCGCATTCGCATCGCCGATGCCGCTGCCGAAAAGCACCGAGGTCGAGTCGAGCAAGGTCCGGTCGCCGTCATCCAGCTTGGAAAGACGGGTCAGGAATTTGCCGAATTGCTCTATCTGATACGTCTCGAGCGTGAGGAGGTGCTTGATCGCCTCCTCGTCGTTGTTGTGGTGCGAGAGGCTGTGGTGGGACTTTTGAATGCCCAGATGCGTCGGATTGAAGTCGCCGCCGATTTCCAGGGTGGCGATGCGGGTCGAGTCAGTTTGAAGGGCCAGCGCGATCAGTTCATAGAGCATCGGCAGGTCCTCGACCCGGTTCTTGTTGGCCGGCCGGTCGAAGGGCGCCTGCGGCTTGGGCAGGCTGGTCCAGCGCTGGCGCAGCTCGAGGCGCTTCTCGACGTCGCGGATCGAGGTGAAATACTCGTCGAGCTTGTCCTTGTCTTCGCGGTTGACGCGCTTCGAGAGACGGTTCGCTTCCCCCAGCACGGTATCGAGGATGGAAGTTTGAAGCTGGTTCTCTTGACTGCGCCGCTCCTGGCGCTCCTGGGAGTCACTGACGAAGAGCCGGTCGAACAACTCGGCGGGCCCCGAGATGGGAGGCACACGCACGCCAGCCTTTGTCCATGCGATCTGGCAGCCGCCGTGAATGCCGCTCTCCGAGCCGACCGTGAGGGAGGGGAAACGCGTTTGGAAACCAATCTCGTCGGCCATGAACTGATCGATGCTGACATTGCCGCCGGGCCGGTTTTGCGCTTCCGAATTAAGGACGCCGGAGAGAAAGGAATGGACCGCGAAGTGACCGCCCTTAATCCCGTGGTCGAGTCCGCGGTAGACCGTCATCTGCGAGCGATTATCCCACAGAGGCTTGAGCAACGTCGTCTGCTCGTACGCCGTGCCGGTCGACTCGGGGAAAAACGACTTCACTTGGTAGCCGAGCAGATTCCCGATCCCGACGAAGCGTCGCGCTCCGGCACCCGCGCCCTTGGCGGTTTGAATGGCGGAACTGCCACCCACGGCGCTGGCCAGGAGCGACGGGAGTGAAGGCAGAGCCAAGGCTGCGCCCAGGGATTTGAGGATGAAACGACGCCTGTTCATAGGATTACCTCATTAAGGATTTCAGTGCAGTAACGTGCTTTCATCGCGTCGCGCCGGGGATGCGCTGCTCAAAACTTCCTTCAAGCGGAAGACCCCATGGGGCAATGGATGGTCGCAGGGGAAACTCAGGAGGTGATTCTGCTTTGTGCAAGCAAAACTACCACTCAACCCAGCGGCTGTTTCCGCAGAGATTTCAGACGGCTGGAGCGACCGGTGCCGTCGGCGTGGCGCGAAAGGCGGTCCGGCAGTTTTTGCGCCGTCACCCACACCGACCGCGTCAGATGGAGGAGGCGGCCACACTTACCCGTTCGGGTAATAGCGCAGGCGAGAGGGACCGGCCATAATGCGGCGCGTTTGAATCCCCCGTTTCACTCGCACGGCCCCAGGGCCAACCGCGAAACCCCAAGACGACTTCTATTCCGCCCGAATCCTCTCCGCTGGGAGCGGGCCGCGCGGAAGCTTCTCTGCCCCGTCCATTCCCTCCCCCCATCATGACCACCTCAACCCAACGCCTGACCGCATTCGTTGCCGTCACCTTTCTTGGCTGGACGTCCCTCGCCTCCGGCCAAACTGCTCCCGCAGCTGCACCCACCGCTCCCCCGGCCGACGCGGAGACGGTCAAACTCTCGGAGTTCACCGTCTCGACGGATCGCGATCTCGGCTACTATTCCAGTGACACCGCTGCGGGCTCCGTGCTCACGGGCAAACCGGTGAAAGAACTCGCCCTCGCGATTTCCCTGATTAATCGCGACCTCCTGGACGATTTGCAGACGACCAACATCGCCGAGGCGATGCAGTTTTCCGCGTCGTTCAACCCGGAGAACGGCCTCGTGCGCGGCCAGGGGGCGCAGATGAATGCCGAGGGACAATTCACGAACCGCGTCGGCAACAGCACCAATGGCGTGCCCGACTCCGGAGCCGTTGAGCGGATCGAACTCATCAAGGGACCGCCGTCCGTACTCATGAGCTCTGCGTCCGCGGGCGGTGCGGTCAACATCACCCCGAAGCGTCCCCAGCGCCGAAACTTTTCCGAACTCGAATATCAATATGGCAACTTCCAGCAGCGCTACCGCGTCGAGGTGAATCGCGTTCTCACGCCCAAGCTCGGAGCCCGCGTGGGCGTCCAATTCTCCGACGCGGAGTTCAACGGCGCCTCCGTGCAGAACCAAACGAATATCCCCGAGTTCGACCAGGATCGCCGCCTCCTGATCTTCGGCGCCGTCGAGTGGCGGCCCTTCCCCAACACCATCCTCGGCGTCGACGTCGAACAAGTGCGCGATCGCTCGGTGCCGAGCAACCGCACTGCCCTGCGTTTCGCCACCGTGACCCGCGACGGGCAGTCCGTCCGGCTGCCGTGGTTTCTCGCCTACAATGTCCCGCTGAACTGGTCCATCACCGGTCCCGACAACCTCACGGGCAAGGATCACCGCTATATCACCGCCCGCTGGAGCCAGTCGTGGACAAAACACTTCAAGACCGAGGCGAACCTCTACAACCAGTGGTACAACGAGAAGACCATCCGCGGTAATCAGAACATCGAAGAGTCGACCACCGTGGCGGGTCTGAATGGCCTTCGCGCGGTCCGCCTCTCGAGCTTCGATCAAACGCTGACGGCCCAGCGCACCACGCAGATGGCGATTCGCAGCGTATTCGACTACGCGATTCGCGACAGCAAGCACCAGCTCGTCCTCAAATATAACTACTATACGTTCTACACCGACGCCCAAAGCCTCCGCGCCTACAATCCGGGCACCAATCCGATTACCGGGCTCGTGGCGGCCAACGAGGTCAAGGGCCCGTGGCGCCAGGTCGAAGGCGTGGATGGTTCGCAGCTCAACTCCTACGACCGCAGCTGGCCGGAGAACCTGAGCTATCTGTGGCGCTACGCCAACGATGCGCACGACAATCCGCACCGGCATCAGGGCAACATCATCTACACCGGCGAATATCCGACGCGGATCGGCACCTTCTTCCCCCTCGCCGGCATTTCCTACCACAGCCAGATCGAGTCATTCCAATCGCGGTATGCCAATGTGGGCGGCGCGATCACCAATCGAACCGGCCTCTTCTCGCGCCCCCACCGCTGGGGCAGTGCGCCGAGCGCAGGGATCGTTTGGCAGGTGAAGCCCTCCATAGGAATCTTCAGCAGCTACCTCGAATCTTTCCAGGTGCCGACGAACACCAATTCGTTTCAGGAACTCCTGCCCAACCGCGAAGGCGTGAGCTACGAAACCGGCGTTAAGCTGGATTTCTTCGATCGCAAGATCACCGGCACGCTCAGCCACTTCGATACGACCGACAAGAATCGGGCCGTGACGGATTCCAGCGCGTTCAACATCAACACCCGCGACATCAACGGTAACGGCCCGCGCGATCCCGGATTCGATGCGAACAATCTCGCCGCCAATACCTCGCGCGGAGACACCGTCGCCGTCGGCGAATACAATGCGAAAGGCTGGGACGGCGAACTGATCCTTTCGCCCGGTCACGGTTTCCAGGCGACTCTCTCCGCGACGTTGGTGGACGCGAAAGTCGTGAATGACCCGAATCCCAGCCTGGTCGGTTCGCGACAGGGCGGCTTCGCGAAGCGCAGTTACGCGACGGTGCTGAGCTACCGTTTTCCGAGCGGCCGCCTCAAAGGCCTGGGGATCGGCGGAGGTTATCGTTATACTTCCGACCGTTATTTGAGTCGCGTGCGTCAAAACGCATCCGTGGTGGGATCGCCCTTCGTCGACTACTGGCAGCCACCGGCCAAGACCCTCTCGGTCTTCTTGAAATACACCTTCAAGCTCGGCCAGCGCGACGCGTGGGTGCAGTTCAACGCCGACAATCTGTTGAAGACAAAGCGATACATCAACGAGACCTCGTTCACGAATCTCACCATCTATCCGATCGACACCCCGGTGGTTTGGCGGGTGACGACCGGCGTCCGCTTCTAATCGTCGAGAACGCGCCGCGGCGCGAAGGTTCATCCCTTCGCGCCGGGAACGTGTGATCACCGGGGCGCCGCAAAGCTCCGTCACCTCTCATCCATGAAAACGCCCCTCGAACAGTTCGCGCTGGTCGACCGCCACCAGCGAAACGCCGAAGCTCGCGCCGTGCAGGCCGCGCTGGCTGACCAGTCGCTGGCGGCGAGCCGCCGGCATTTCCTCACCAAAACCGCGCTCGGAGGAATCGCGCTCACCGGGCTGCTGGGAATTTCGGTGGAAGATACGATTGCGCAGACCACCGCGAAAGTCTCGCGGGCGGGCGCGCCGTCCGACCTGAAGATCACCGATCTCCGCTACACCACGATCAGCAATGGCACCGGCGCCACGAACGCGCGCAACGTCATCATCCGCATCGATACGAATCAGGGGATCTATGGACTCGGGGAAGTCCGCGATGGCGCGGACGCCCGCTTTGCGTTGTTCCTGAAGAGCCGCTTGCTGGGGTTGAATCCCTGCAACGTGGAAATGGTTTTCAAGATCATCAAACAATTCGGCGGCCACGGCCGCATGGGCGGCGGAGTCAGCGGCGTCGAGATGGCGATCTGGGATCTCGCAGGCAAGGCCTTCAACGTCCCCGTGTGGGCGCTGCTCGGTGGACGCTACCGGGAAAAAATCCGGCTCTACTCGTACATCCCCAATTCCGGCGGTGTGCCGTTGGCGCAACTGGACTTGGCGAAGTTCAAAGCCGACGTAAAACATCGGATCGAGGTGCAAGGCTTCACGTGGCTGAAGATGCATCCCGGCATCGAGAAGATCCGCGACATCCCCGGCACGACCGTGAATGGCAAATTTATCCCGGGTTTCACCACCCAGGTGCGTTCTTCGCGTTCACAGGAATATCTCTCCTACCAGAACAGCCGCCACGCATTCACCAGTGTGCAGATCACCGACAAGGGGCTCGATGAGCTGGCGAAATACGTCGACACCATTCGCGGTGTCGTCGGCTACGACGTGCCGCTGTCGGCCGATCATCAAGGCCACTTCGATGTGAACATGTGCATCCGCGTGGGCCGCGCTCTGGAGCGTTTCAGTCTGGCCTCGCTCGAGGATTTCCTTCCCTGGGATTGCACCGAGCAACTCAAGATGATCACCGACTCGATCAACACGCCCACGGTCACAGGCGAGGACATTTATCTAAAGGAGGAATTCCGAAAGCTGTGCGACACCCGCGCAGTTGATATGATCCAGCCCGACCTCGCGACGGCGGGCGGCATTCTCGAAACCAAAAAAATCGGCGACTATGCCGAGGAGAAGGACACCCCGATGGTGATGCATTTCGCGGGCACACCGGTGGGCTTCATGGCCAACGTGCATTGCGCCGCCGCCACCGAAAATGCCCTGGCTTTGGAAGTGCCAAATCAAATCGTCGACAATCCCTGGTGGCCAAACCTCGTGAACACGACGAGCGGTCAACCGCTCTACGCCAACGGTTTTGCAGGTGTGCCGAACGATGCGCCGGGCTTGGGAGTGGAACTGAATGACGAGGAAATGAAACGTCACCTCCACGCCGAGGATCCGAGTTATTTCGCACCGACGCCGCAGTGGAACGACCTGCGGTCCTACGACCGCGTCTGGAGTTGAGCCGGAGAACTCCGGCTAACTCGTGGGGCGGCCCGCCGCGGCGGTCGCTGGCGGTGCGTTTCCACCGAAGGGATCCTTTGATCCGACCCGAAGATCGGCGTGGAAAGGTGCGGACGAAAGAAAACCCCCGCCCGTTCCTGACGCGCCCAAGTTTGATTTCTTTTCTCGACAATGGGCCGGCGCTTCCCGGTGCTGCGCCTGCACCACACTCTTGGTAATGGGTGCCAGCACTGGTCCCGGCCCGTTCATGAACCTCCTCCGCCCCTGGCTTGTTTTCGCGGCAGTCGTGTTCGCTGCGGTTTTCGTATCTCGCACGGCGCGGGCGGCTGACCCGATCGTCCGCATCGGCGATGTCCGTTCGCTTTCGCGGGACGAGGCGGCGCGATCGCTCCCCCTGCGCGTGCGTGGCGTGGTGACGTGGCGTGGGCTCCGCGAACAAGTGATCGTGCAGGATGAAACCGGCGGATGCTGGCTGGAGATGTCCGAGGCTCGGCAAGGCCGCGTGTGGACGGGTGACCCCGCCATCTTTGACACGATTCGCGTTGGCCACGTTTTGGAGATCGAAGGCGTAAGCGGCCCCGGGGGCTTTGCGCCGGTCATTCTGCCGGCGACGATTCGAATCGTCGGCCAACAATCTTTGCCGCCTGCGCGGCCCATGCAACCGGCGCGATTTTTCAGTGGCGCGGACGCGGGCCTGAGGATCGAGGCGCGCGCGGTGGTGCAAGGATACCGGGCAGCCGAAGGAGCTTGGGTTTTGGAACTGAATGCCAATCCCGGGCGTTTCACCGCGGAGTTTTCGAGCGCCGCGCTGCCCGATCCTGCGGCGCTCGTCGACGCGGAAGTGAGCGTGACTGGCGTCGCGGTCACGCGGATCAACAGCCGGGGCGAACTTACCATGCCGCGGCTCTTCAGCAGCCGGGCCAGCGACCTCGTGATCGACGTGCCCGCCACGCCGCCGTTTTCTGCGCCGCTCACCGGGCTCGACCGCCTGCTGCCGTTCCGCACGGAGCCCATCGGTCCGCATCGTCTGCGCGTGATCGGCGTGGTGACGTACGCGCTCGAGGGAAAATTTCTCTACCTGCAGGAGGGCGTCAGTGCGGTGCGCATCGAGGTTCGGTCGACGGAAAATTTTAGCGTGGGCGACCGGGTCGAAGCCGCCGGGTTCGTCGACATGACGCGCGCGGTCGGCATGCTCGTGGAAGCGCAGGTGCGGAAGATTGGGACGGACGTGACGCCAGCGGCCATCGCGGTGAATCCGGAGACGATCATCGTTCGGGATACGCAGGCAATGAACGTGGGCAAACGGGCGCAACCGCACGATTTCGACGGCCACCTGATCCGCTTCCAAGCCTCCCTGCTGACAGTGCAGTCCGATCACGATCCCAAGGATCCCTCGCGACGGCTGACGTTACAGCGTGGTGAAATGATTCTGGGCGCCATCCTGCCTGCCGGAGAAACGAGGCACCTTGATCAACTGCGACCGGGCAGCCAGCTGGAGATCACGGGTATCGTGCAACTCGAATATACCACGGTGGCCGCGCCCCGCCTGTCCCTGGTACCCACACGACTCGACGTGATCCTGCGCAGCGCCGAGGACGTGAGGGTGGTGCGTTCACCCTCGTGGTGGACGGCGGAACGGCTCCTCGCCGCGATGGCGATTGTCGCGCTCGCGTTCGGCGCCGCTCTCGTGTGGGCGTGGCAATTACGTTTGCAGGTGCGTCGTAAAACCGAGCAACTCGCCGTGGAAATCCATGCCCGCCGCGACGCGGCGGTGGAATTTCAAGCGACGCTCCGCGAGCGCAACCGGCTCGCAGCGAACCTGCACGACACGTTGCTGCAGACGCTCGGCGGAATCGGTTTTCAAATCGGCGCCGGCGAAGCCGAGGCCGCTTTACCCGAACGGGCCGGCAAACCGATCGCACAGCTGGGCGTGGCGCGCCGGATTCTCGATCACGCCGTGCAGGAACTGCGGAGCTCGGTGTGGGCGCTGCGCAATCCGCCTCTGCAAGGAAGGAGCCTGCCGGAGGTGTTGCGCCTGATTGTGGAACGGGAGGGCGCGGGTAAGGCCGCGCACATCGATTTGTCGGCGAAGGGCGATTTCTCCCATGTTTCCGAATTTGTCGCGGGCAATCTGGTGCTCGCCACGCAGGAGGCTTTGCGCAACGCGCTCAAACATGGCTCCCCGCGTGAGATCGCGCTGGACGTGAAGATTGCGGACACGGCCGACTCAATCTCCCTCGTGATCCGCGACGACGGTGCGGGTTTTACGCCTGGGAAGGAAGCGGGTGCGAACCAGGGCCACTTCGGCCTGGTGGGGATGCGGGAGAGAATCGAACGTCTCGATGGCACGCTGCACGTCGAAAGTGCGCCCGGTCAGGGCACCACCGTTCGCATCGAAGTGCCGCTGCGTTCGTACGATGAAACCGTGGCCTGACCGCTGTCTACTACCCGATCGGAGAATTGTGACCGGTCGCGGAGATCGTTAGTCTCACGGGCGTCGCCTCAACCCTCACCACCCTCCTCATGGCTCTCGCTCCCACTCCGGTCTCCATCCGCCTGATTCTGGTGGATGATCATGTCGTGCTCCGGGCGGGCCTCGCCAATGTCCTGAGCTTCGAGCCCGGGATGAAAGTGGTCGCCCAAGGCGACGATGGCGAAGCGGCGATCGAGCTTTGGCGGAAGCATCAGCCGGATGTCATGCTGCTGGATTTGTGCATGCCGGGTATCGATGGAGTGGAAACGCTGCAGCGGCTGCGGCGGGAGTTTCCGTCGGCGCGGGTGTTGATCCTCACCTCGTCCGAAGCGCCGGAAGAGGTGCGGCACGCGATCGCGGCCGGCGCGCGCGGCTATGTGACGAAGACCATTCATCCGGCGGAGCTCATGGCGGCGATCCGCGCCGTCCATGCGGGTGGGCAGGTGATCGGACAAGCGGTCGCCGCCCACATGGCGGTGGAGCAGGAGGGCGGCATTATTTCCCGACGTGAATTGGAAACGCTCGGCTTGGTGCGGCAGGG
>JBDSSU010000332.1:0-2894 GCA_039928635.1 Opitutaceae bacterium
TTCCACCGCCCTCGCTGGCGCAGCCGCCACTGCGCTCGCCAGGAGACCGCCTCCCAAGGTGCGCCCTGAAACATCCGCCAGAAAATAGCCCCGCGCACCGTGAGCCTCCGCCAGCGCCGCGCCCTGCTCCACGCCCGCGATGCTGGCCGCGGTGGAAAGCGCATTGGCCGTCACGCTATCGGCCGCCAGCATCGTGGCGCTTCCGCCGATCTCCACCGGAGCGTGCGTGCGAGGATCAATCAGGTGGGAAAAACTTTTTCCCGCGATCGTGGAGAATCTCGCATAGCCGCCGCTCGTCGCGGCCGCACCTTCGCGCAAACGGAAACGTGCGGTCGGTGGCGCGTTTTCCGCGGGGTTCCGCGGATCCGCGATCCCCACCAACCATGCGGTATCCCCCCAAGCGCGGATGTCGCCGCCGAGATTGATCACGCCTCCCGGAGCAACCCGCCGCGCGACCTGCACCGCACGATCGATGATAAAAGCTTTGCCCAGCGCATCGACGTTGAACGCGAGCGGCAACCGGGCCGCGCGAGCGAGAAGATCACGGGAAGGCAACCGCCCCGTGCGCGCCGCTTCGCGCCAGGCTGCGACGACCTCACCCAGGTGGAGATCGACTAATCCGCCGGTGCGCGTGTACCACTGCTCGTAAGCCGCAAAAAGTTCGGCGAGCTCCGCCGACACAAGGGAAGCACCGCCCATCACCCGACTGATTTCACTTGTGGGATCGTAGGTGCTGAAGATCCGCCGCAGCCGCTCGATTTCCCCGAGCAGTCGTGCCTCGCACTCGATCGCCTCCGAAGGTCGGCCCGCTTCGATGATCAAGTCGAGCGAGGTTCCGAGCACGTGTTCGTAGCCCGCCGCAAACCGATCCAACGGCGCGACCCGTCGTGCCGCGAGATCGGAAACATTCACCCAAGGCATTGCGAACAGAGGCTCTCCGCCCGAGAACGTCGCCAATCCAGCGGCGGCGCCCGTGAGCCAGTATTTTGAAGTGTGCCTCGGGATTTTTTTCACGGAAAAGGGAGCCTTAACAGGTTGCGCGGATGACGTACGGTGCTCCTTAAAGTTGCATCATCCGCCAGGTCGTGCGCGTCCACTCTCTCTTACACACCCCTTTTACTCCCGATGACGCTTCCTCGAAGCAAGACCCTGGCTCGCTCGAAGCAACATCACCGCCGGAAAACATTCGGAGCGAGCTCCGGGGCATTTGCGGAAACCGATGGACCTCGACGTTCTTATTGGTCCGGGGAGCGCGCGCGTCTCGCGTGCCGGTTCGGGCGTCCCGCCCGAGCCATCCGAACCGCTCTCGGCGAGACGCCGAGAGCAGCACGCGAGAGGCGCGCTCCCCCCGGACCCTTTCGCAACCAAGCCGAAGCAAGCTTCGAGGTATCAGACCCAAAGCGAATGACGCGACAAACCGGTGCGATCCGCCCCTTGAATTTTAGCGGGCTCCGGCAGACGGCGGAAGGAAGACCACGCAAACGGGCGATGGCACTTCGACCGTTGCACCACCGGGCTGCAAACGACCGGTCGCATCGTCCACGCGGCTCAACAAAATCGAATTGGAGTTCTGGTTCGCGATCGCGAGTTGTTTTCCGGAAGGCAAAAACGCGAAATGCCGCGGGGTTTTGCCGCCGCTCGGCAGGGCCGTCACAAAGTTGATCGTGCCTTTTTGCGGCTCGATCGCGAATTGCGCCACGCTGTCATGTCCGCGATTCGAGGCGTAAAGCCACTTCCCCGAGGGATGCACCGCGATCTCGGCGCCCGAACTTTTCGTGTCGGTGCCTGCCGGCAGGGACGAAGCGCTTTGCACTTCGGTGAGTTTCCCCGCTGCCGCGTCGTAACTGAACACAGTGACCGACGAATCGAGCTCGTTCATCACGTAAGCAAATTTACCGTCGGGCCGAAACACGAGGTGACGCGCACCCGCGCCGGGTTTGACGGACGCGAATGCGGGCTGGGTCGGCGTGAGCTTTCCGGTCGTCGCGTCGAAACGGAATCCAAGAATCTGGTCGAGCCCCAGATCGACGATGAAAACGAAACGATTCGCCGGATCGAAGGTGATCCCGTGCGCATGCGGTCCGCTCTGCCGCTCGGCGTTGGCGCTCTTCCCGACGTTTTGAATCGAGGTGGGCGTTCCCAGCCGCCCATCCGCTGCCACCGGCAGAACGGCGAAGCTGCCGCTGTTATAGTTGGCGACGAAAAGAAATTTGCCGTCGCGATCGAGCGCAACGTGACACGGGCCCGTGCCCATCGAGGGCTGCTGATTGATCAGCGTCAGTTTACCCGTCGCGGAATCGACCGAAAATGCGCTGACCGCCCCCGTTGGTTTTCCCTCGAACGAACTGATTTCGTTCGCCGCGAAAACCAGCCGACGCTTCGGCTCAACGACGAGGAAAGAGGGACTGGGAGTTTCAACCGCGAGACCGAGCGGCAAAAGGACCGCCTCGCCGGCGGCAGCGGATTTCGCTTCGAGACGGTAGGCGTAGATGCCCTTGCTCTGTCTTCCTGTGTAGGTGCCCACGTAGACGAGCGTATCGGAGGCGGCAGGCACGCTGGCCGGAGCACTCATTTCCGCACCGGAGAGTACGCCGGCGAGCAGAAGACAAAGAGTGAGGAACCGAGCAGGGGCATGAATGGGGAACATAGGGGCGGAACTTTGCCGTCAATCAAACGAAGGAACAGAAAAAAGATGGGGGGCAACCTCGGCCCGATCTACCCCGATTTCGCGCCAGCATCCGGCATCGCGTGCGAACGCCGAAGAGATCCATGTTATGAATCGAGACATCCCTCCTCTGGGATGAGCGACACGCTCGTGTCACCGCGGGCGGATTTTATCTCGATTCAAGACATGCCCCCTTGGGAGGCCACTCTCCCGCTGACCCCTTGAAGTT
>JBDSSU010000333.1:0-10909 GCA_039928635.1 Opitutaceae bacterium
AGAGCATGTTGATCCCGCTCATTTCGGAAGTCTGGATCGCGCCGAACTTCGCGAAGTCGTAGCCGTACCGGATAAAAACCGCGGCCAGCACGAGCATCAGGCCGTGCACGATCAGGCCAGCGATGCCTTTTTGCCGCGGCGTCACGGGGGTTGGCAGCACATCCACATCGAAGTGTGCGCGATCGCGCACGGCGATCATCGCGCCGATCATCACGATCCAGACGAAACAGAAACGCGCGGCCTCCTCGGTCCAGATGTAGCGGGGGATAATTCCGGTGTAGCGCGAAAGCACCTGGAGCGTGACGGGAATGATCAACAATCCCATCAGCACGGTCAGGATCGCATTGAGGACGCGGTGATATCCCGCCAGCAATTTTTTCATGGGGTGGGGCGAAGCGCGCGAGGCACGTGAAACGGCGGGGCGGGATTACTGCACGGCGTTGATGCGACTGTAAACGTCGATCGCGTCGATTTCCTTCGCGTAGGCCGCCTTCACCGGCTCCGCGAGTCGCAGCAGTTCGTCGCGATCGGTAAACACGTGTGTGCGCAGTTTCCCCTCGGTCCGGAGCCGGGCCAGCACCGCCGCGTCCTCGCTCGATTCGGCTTGTCGCCCCCAGGCGCCGGCTTCTCGCCCGGCGCGAA
This sequence comes from Opitutaceae bacterium, assembly GCA_039928635.1. Classification (GTDB taxonomy): domain Bacteria; phylum Verrucomicrobiota; class Verrucomicrobiia; order Opitutales; family Opitutaceae; genus DATAKE01. Next base: position 643 of record JBDSSU010000333.1, read on the forward strand.
GAATCGCGGCCTGCAAGTCCTCCGGGAGGCCTTTGAACGTTTTCCCGCTGAAGCACACGGGGCGGACCGTGATGGCGTGTTGCGTGAGCGAAATCTCCGGGCCGACCTCGTAGAACTTCATCTGCGCGATGCCGGCCGATTCGTTTTCCGCGGCGGCGATCACGCCGGTTTGGACGGCGTTGTAGATTTCACTGTAGGCAATCACGGTGGGGGAAGCGTGCAGGGCCTGGAAGATTTTGGTTTGGATCGGGGCGCCCATGACGCGGATGGAGAGTCCGCGGAGTTCCGCCATGTTGGTCACGCGCTTGCTGACGATGAGATTGCGGGTGCCGCCGCCGGCGAACCCGATCAGCTTCACGTCGGCCTTGGCGGCCACTTCGTCGGCGATCGGCTTGAGCGCATCGCCATCGAGCACCTTGTTCCAGTGCGCGAGGTCGCGAAAAAGAAAAGGCATGTCCATCAACGGTGCGGCCTTCGAAAACGTGGACATGTGCGAAGGCGAGACGAGGGCGTAGTCGACCGAGATGCCCTGGCTCATGTAGGCGAAGTAATCTTTTTCAAGGCCGAGCTCGCTGTTGAGGTAGAGCTCGAAATTGACCGGCTTCCCGTAGTACTCCTTCACCAGCGCCTCGAATTTGCGGAGCGTGCGGGTGTACACGTGAGACTCGTCAAACTGCGAGGCGCCCCGGAGCGTGATCGTCTTGTTGGAGGAACACGCTGGCAGCAGGAACGCGACCGCGCCGGCGGCGATGATGGCGCTGAAAATTTTGAACAGGGGTTTTTTCATGGGGGTTTCCGACGGGGGAAGCGGCGACAGCGCTATCGAAGAAGAGGGGTGACAAGAACCGATCGTGACGGAAAGAACGGACGGACCAAACGGGCTCAGGTTGCTCACCAATTGGTCCGTTGAGGACGAGCAGGGAAGTTTGCGAAACGTCGATCCAGATGAGGCGTCGCGCGACATGCAACGACAAGCGACGGGAGCGCCGAATCGGTTGAATCGTTCGCAGCTTCAGGATCGCGGCGCCTTCAGCTCTGAGATGTGGCGTTGCAACCCGGGACATGACCGGGTTGTTCATCCGACACTTTCGTCGTGAATATTCCCGCGCACAATCGGTCCGCCTGGGATCGACAGGTTTCCCTCGGCAATCGTTGGACGATGCCGGTCGATTCGGCTGCGATCGCTGCCGCGCGCCGGGGAGAGTGGTCGGTGGTACTCACGCCGCGGAGACCGGTATCGCGCGAGTGGTTTGGGAAATTGGCCGGTGCCCGCGTGCTGGCGCTTGCCTCCGGCGGCGGTCAACAGGGGCCAATATTGGCCGCGGCGGGAGCCAGCGTCACGGTGCTGGACAATTCGCCGGCACAGCTTGCGCAGGATCGGTTGGTGGCTGAACGGGACGGCCTCACCCTCGCCTTGGAACTGGGCGAAATGACGAATCTCTCCCGCTTCGGTGACGAAACTTTCGACGTGATCTTTCATCCCTGCGCCAACGGCTATATTCCCGAGGTGCGGCCGGTCTGGCGCGAATGCTTTCGAGTCTTGCGCCATGGCGGCCGGCTGCTGGCGGGCTTCACTCAGCCGGTGGTTTTTCTCTTCGATCCGGAAAAACGAGGTGGGAGCGACGAACTCGTCGTGCACTACAAGTTGCCCTATGCTGATCCGACGTCCCTGTCCTCCGCGGAACTCCAAAAGCGGATCGCTGACGGTGACGCGCTGGAGTTTGGACACACGTTGACGGACCAGATTGGCGGCCAGCTTGAAGCTGGGTTTGTGCTCCACGGATTTTTCGAAGACACGTCCGACTCCCCGCTCGATCGCTACATCAACACCTACGCCGCGACGCTCGCGATCAAGCCGCAGCCAACCGGAACGACCTGATGAGCTGATGACCGGTTGAGGGGCGTCTACCGGCCGCACCAACCGCCGTCGACGGCCATGATGTGGCCGCTGAGATAATCGCTGGCGGAGGAGGCGAGGAAGACCACGGCGCCTTCCATGTCGGAAGGTTCGCCCCAACGCGCGGCGGGGATGCGGCTGAGAATTTCCTTGGTGCGCACCGGGTCCGCGCGCAGGGCGGAGGTGTTCTCCGTGCTCATGTAGCCGGGGACGGTGATGCCGCCGAAGAACGTGAGCAGCGAGGCGATGTTGATGATCTTGCCCGAGCCGCGCGCGATCATGTGTTTCCCGGCGGCGCGCGAAGCGATGAATACACCATCGAGATTCACGCTAAGCACGAGATCCCAGTCGGCATCGGAATGCTCGGCGGCGGGAGTGCGTTTGATGATGCCGGCGTTGTTCACGAGAATATCGAGATGCCCCTGCCACGCGATTGACTGCTCGATGAGCCGCTCGACGTCGGCGCGGTTGCCGAGGTCGGCGGCGATCGCGGTCGCCTTGCCGCCGAGCGCCGCAATTTCCGCGACGACGGGACCGAGCTTCGCCGCATCACGGCCGTTGACGATGACGTCAGCGCCGGCCTGCGCGAGTGCGCGCGCCATGGCGGTCCCGAGGCCTTGCGAGGAGCCCGTGACGAGAGCGACTTTTCCTGTGATGCCGAATTTTTGGTCGAGGTAGGAAGGCATGCGGGGAAAATAAATCAGGATGCGGAATGGATTTCCACGATCCGCAATTCACGCACGGAGTGGTCGAGCCAGTAGCCAAAAACAAATCCTTCGATCAGGAGATATTCAATGGTGCGCCCGTTCTCATCCGGGAGAGAATAGTCGCTGCGCACAAAAGGATGAGCAGCGAATTCCCGGGCGAGCAGGAGAACCTTGTGTTCCTTCCGCTTTGACAACTGGAGTAAAGATTCCGCGGCTGCGGAGTCGAAAACTGGACGGTACGACGTCACTCAACGCCGGCGACGATTGCGAAGCTCCAGCTCCTCAAGGGGGACCTTTTTGCCGGCATCCATTTCACGCATGCGTCGCGAAACGGTTTTCCGCCATTCCGGCGTTTCGTGCCGCAGGCGGATCAAGTAGGCGTTCAGTTCGATGCGCTCTTTGCGACTCAGCTTCGAAACTTCCTGTTTCAATTGGAGCATCGTCATGGCGGGAAAATTTGCGCCTCAATAGCAGGAGTCAAGGGCTGTGGGCTTCTTTACTTCAGGCTGGCGATCGGCGCCGGGTCCATGTCGGAGAAGACCTGGTTGTCGCCGCCCATCGCCCAGACGAAGCGATAGGCTCCGGTGCCCACGCCGCAGTGGATTGACCACGCCGGAGAGAGCACGGCTTCCCGATCGCGGACGACCAGATGGCGTGTCGCCTGCGGTTCACCCATGAAGTGCATCGCAATATTTTCCCCGAGGTCGAAGTAGAGATAGATCTCCGTGCGGCGGCTGTGCGTGTGCGGGGGCATCGTGTTCCAAATGCTGCCGGGCTCGAACTCCGTGAAGCCCAGCACGAGCTGGCAGCTCTTGATGCCGTCGAGATGGATGTATTTCAGGATCGTGCGGCGGTTCGCTTTCGTGACATCGCCGATCGGCGCGGCGGAAACATCCGCGCGACGCGCCAATGCGGTCGGGTGCTTCGCGTGCGCGGGCGTGCTGACGAAATAAAACTGCGCCTGTCCCGCCGGTCCGTTTTCGAACGAGACCTCTTTTTCGCCCAGACCGATGTAGAGGCAGTCGAGCGGGGAGAGACTGTAACTCGTGCCGCCAACTTTCACGGTTCCCGGGGCTGCGCCGACGTTGAGGATGCCGATCTCGCGCCGTTCGAGAAAGAAACTCGTGCCGAGTTCCCGGTCGGTCGGCAGACCGAGCGGGGTGGTGGTCGGCACCGCGGCACCGACGATCATGCGATCGAGGTCGGTGTAGTGGGCGTTTACCGCGCCGGGTTGAAACAATCCGCCGATCAGAAAGGTCTCGCGGAGCTGTTCCGTCGAAAGCGTGTTGGTCGCCGCGGGCGTGGGGAAGTAGTGGAGTTTCATAATCGAGATTTCGGAAAGAGAAGAGAGGAGGCGTTGAGCCGAGGTTGACCCATCACTGCTGGCTAGAGGGGGAGGTGCAAACCCGTTGGTCATTCTGAGAGCGGGACCAACGCGAGGCGTTGGGTGATTCGTCCCATGAACGAATCTGTACCCACCCGACTGTCATCCTGAGCGAAGCGAAGGATCCAGCAGGAGCTGCGTACCCCCTGGCGCGTTGCGAGGGTCCCCGTGGATTCTTCGCTGCGCTCAGAATGACAATCAATGAAGAGGGTTACGGCGCGGCGGCGCCGAGGGTGACTTTGATCGGTGACTTCGCGCGCGCGGCGCAAGCGGCGACGTAGGCATTCCACGCTTCCTTGGTGGTGAATTCGCCCGCCTTGCTCCAGCCCCCGCCGACCAGATAGCGGACCGGCTGCCCCGAGATGGCTTTCACGAGCACGAGGCGGTTGACGCTGTCCTCGGTGATTCCCGCGATGCCGCCGGGCACCACGATCGCTTCGCCGAGCGAGCCATTGGTTTTCTGCACTTCCCATTGCGTGAACCACCCTTCCTTTTCGTTCGGTGTCAGCTCGGCCACGGCATCCTGCCCGCGGTCACCACTATTCTTGTTCAGTCCGATCGCGATCGTCGCCTCTTTCGCGCCGCTGAGGGTGAAGGTGCTTTCGATCTGGTCGAGGTTGTGGCCGGCATCGACCGTGAAGCGTTTCACCTCGGAAACCTTGAATCCGTTGGCGTCCCAGGCGTCGTAGCCGAGCTCGAAGATCGCGCGAATCGGTCCATTCGCGATGATCTTCCACGTTTTATAATTGCGGCCGACGTGAAGCTTCTGCCCGTCCCAAACGCCTGTACCACCAGCGCCGCGCGACGTCCCGACTTGGTACATGTCCATGCCCTCGCCCTCGTCTTTGTGATAATGGTCGTAGCCGATGTTGTACCAGCGATCGACTACCAGGTAGGGGACGCGCTTGGACCAGATGTCGAGCCCGCTGGTGACGAGCACTTCCTTGCCGGTCTTCCCGGTGTCGGGCGCTCCCAGCGCGGGGCCATACGTCCGATGCGCGACCTTGTCGTTTTCCCACGCGAAATCGTCGAGCCGTTCCGGCACGAAGCGGGCGAAGGCTTTCGAGGGAAACAAGGGAGCGAGCCCTTCGATCCGTTCGACCGTGAAAGTCGCCGACTTTTCGTCCGCAGCGAAGTCGTGTTGAAAAATAAGATGACCGTACGCGACGCCTTCGTTGCGCGGGTCCTTCGCTTCGGGAGCGACGTTCGTCACCTGGTATGGGAGAACTTTACCGGACGCGTTCTTGACTTCGAGGTGTTGCAGCAACGCGCCGGGGATCGCTTTGCTCACCTCCGCCCACGGGAGCGTGATCGTCTCGGATGGGCGCGCGATGAGGAGATCGTGCGTGACAGTAATGGTGAACTTATCGGCGGCGCTGACCGTCGCGCCGGCGGCGAAGAGCGAAAACAGGACCGGGGAAAGGCGGCGGAGTTTCATGGGGAGAAAGGGAGCGAGGGAGACACTCTGACGGACCTTAACCACGGAGTGGAGGGGAATCAGACGAAATCCACGCCGCGCGCTGGCCGGGCGCTCGCGTGCGTGCCCTGCGTTTCCTGCGCTCCGCGCGAGCCACCCGCGAAGGGCCTCCTCCCGTTAATCGATCGCCAGCATTGCTCGCGCTCGCTCCGAAACCACCGGCCAATGCGCGTCGGGAATGATTGGCCCCATGTGCCGCACGGTCTCCGCTCCCAGAATCGATGCGATCGCTCCTGCCACGGGCAGGGAGTGCCCGCGAAGGTAACCCCACAAAAATCCCGCCGCCCAGGCGTCTCCGGCCCCGTTGCTGTCGATCGCGTCGGGAATCCGATGCGGCGCGATCAGGTGCAATTCGTCTCCGCGCGCGATCCAGGCGCCGTCTTTCCCGAGTTTCACCGCCGCCGTGCAGCCCAGCTTGGCGAGCCGGCGCGCGAGCTGGCCGAAGTCGGTTTCGCGTGAGTCGGGAAACAGCGCCTGAATTTCGTCTTCGTTGGCGAACACCAGATCGAGCCCGATCTCGACTTGTGCCAGGAGCCAGTCGCGCGCGCCGCGGACCACTTCGAAAGACGCGAGATCGAGGCTGATGGTGCAACCCGCGGCGCGTGCGGCCGTGAGAATCGCGTCGGCGAGCCCTGGATTGAAAACAACATAGCCTTCGATGTGGACGTGCCGGGCTCCGACGAAGTCTTCCAACCGCACCTCGTCAGGCGAAAAACTCATCACGGCGCCGAGATAGGTGCGCATCGTGCGTTGGGCGTCCGGCGTGGTCAGGATGAGACTGCGCGCGTTCGGGAGGTCGCTGCGTTTGAAACGATCGGTGGCGACGCCCGCGCCCGCGAAGCGCTCCAGATACAGCCGCGAAAGCTCGTCGCCACCGAGTTTTCCGACGAACGCGGTGCGGAGTCCGAGTCGGCTGGCGTTGAAGATGGTGTTGGCGGCCGAGCCACCGGGCGTGAACGCAGGCGGCACCGCCAGTTTTGCCACGAGTTCATCGATCTCCCCGGCGTCGACCATGACCATGCCGCCTTTTTCGCCGGAAACGTTCGCCAGGAAACTTTCCGGCACGGCGGCCACGATGTCGACGATGGGGGCGCCGACGCCGATGAGATCGAGCGTATGCGCGGAAGTGGATTCAGTCTTTGAGTTGCTCACGTGGGGAAAGGTGAAAGCGGCAGACAGTGGTTTTTGCAGCGGAGCTGTCCGATCGCCTAATCGTCGGCGGGCATCCACGATCTCAACCCCGTCGCTGGCGAAATTCATTCCGGAAATGCTCAGCCGCCCGAGACGATGAGATTTGTGGCCAGCAGGGGCTCATCATCCACCTCGATCAGGAGCGAATAATCACCGGCGGCCGGGAAGGACAGGTTGCGGATTTCGTTGATGAGATTCACGCGCTGGAGCGGACCTTCCGTAACGAAGGGGCGTTCGATGAGCGGCTGCATGCGCGTGGGATCCCGACTCATCGAAATCCGCATCTTGTGCTCACCGGGAGCGCAATCGGTGATCGTGAGAAACCAGATCATGAACGGATGGGTGGCGGGAAACTGGCGTGCCTGGATGTTGGAAAAAACCCCGAGGACCGTGTGCTTCCCCGAGCCGGGATCGATGTGAACGCCATCGCATGTGATCCAGACGAGAAGCTGCGGTTTTGATTGCACCGGCGAAGAAGGGCGGCCGCCGCAAAGCGGCGCAAATCTTTTTGCGCGCGACGCGGCCGGTGGAAACACGCACGGCTAATCCCCGGTACGATGGAGGCGGGTATGCCCTCAGATGCTCCCGCCCCGCCGCCCTGGCCCGGACCGAAGCGGCGTCTTTAAGCTTGGAGCGGGGCCTCGACCGGCCTTCGTGGATGCAGTGCTTCTCACGGTTTATGTTTCTCCCGCGGATCCGTTCTGGGGCTATCCGCCGTGGTTGGCGGTGTTGGGCCTGACGCTCGCCGTTGCGCTGGCGGTCTGGATTTTGGGGAAGCTGCTCAAGTGGGCGCTGTGGCTGTTGTTGATCGCGATCCTGGCCGGAGGATTTACCACCGCGCTCTGGCTGCTGTTGCAGTAGCCACCAGCGGTTGCGGCACAGCGGAGCTTTTTCTTGCGCGGAGCAAACACGCCCGCTTTACCCTCTCCGATGAAATACATCTTCGTCACCGGCGGAGTGGTTTCGTCGCTGGGCAAAGGGCTCACCGCGGCGGCCCTCGGTGCACTCCTCGAAATGCGCGGCCTCACGGTGCGCATCCAGAAATTCGATCCGTATCTCAACGTTGATCCGGGCACGATGAGCCCGTTTCAACACGGCGAAGTTTACGTCCTCGAGGATGGCGCGGAGACGGATCTCGATCTGGGGCATTACGAGCGTTTCACCAGTGGAAAACTCTCCCGGCTTAACAGCCTCTCTTCCGGCCAGGTCTATGAGAGCGTAATCCAGAAGGAGCGGCGCGGGGATTATCTCGGCAAAACCGTGCAGGTGATTCCACACGTCACGAACGAAATCAAGGACCGCATCTACGCCGGCGGCAAAGACGCCGACGTCCTGATCACCGAGATTGGCGGCACCACGGGCGACATCGAGGGCCTCCCTTTTCTCGAGGCGATGCGGCAATTCGCCCTCGAGGCCGGGCCGCGGGATGTGGTGTTCATCCACGTGACGCTCGTGCCGTTCCTCAAGGCGGCCGGCGAACTCAAGACGAAGCCCACGCAGCAATCCGTGGCGAAGCTGCGCGAGATCGGCATTCAGCCGCACGTGCTGGTGTGTCGCACGGACCACCCGCTCGATCCTGATCTCCGCGATAAAATTTCGATGTTCTGCAATGTGCCGGTGAAAGCCGTCATCGAGTGCCGTGATGTCGACCACTCCATCTACGAGCTCCCCCTCGCGTTGCAGAAAGAAGGCATGGATCAGCTGGTGATTGATCTCTTCGGGTTGAAGAATCCGCCTTCGGCAAAAAATATCTGGGAGGAAATCGTCGGCCGCATTCTGAATCCAAAGCATGAGGTGACGATCGGCGTGGTCGGGAAGTACATCGAGCTGCAGGACGCGTACAAATCGGTTTACGAGTCGATCACGCACGCGGGCATTGCGAACAATTGCAAAATCAACATCCGCCGCATCGATGCCGAGGATCTCGAAAAGGCGGGCGGTCTCGCGCGGTTAAGGGATCTCGATGGCATTCTGGTTCCCGGCGGGTTCGGCGACCGCGGCACGGAGGGCAAGATCGCGGCGGCGCGTTATGCGCGGGAAAACAAAATTCCTTACTACGGCCTTTGTCTCGGGCTGCAGATCGCAGTGATCGAATTTGCGCGCAACGTGCTGAAGCTCGCCGGCGCGAACAGCACGGAGTTCGATCCGCGCGCGCAGCATCCGGTGATCAACATGATGGAGGAGCAGAAAAAGATCATCGATAAGGGCGCGACGATGCGGCTCGGCAGTTATGAGTGCGCGCTCACCGCCGGCACGCACGCGGCGAAGGCCTATGCGGCCGAAAGTGCGCGCGAACGGCATCGTCACCGTTTCGAAGTGAACAACGCTTATGTGGGCCAGCTCCAGCGCGCGGGCATGGTGGTGAGTGGCATCAATCCGCGCCGAAATCTGGTCGAGATCATCGAGCTGAAGAACCATCCCTGGTTTCTCGCGGTGCAGTTTCATCCGGAGTTTCAATCGAAGCCCAACAAGGCCCACCCGCTCTTCGCCGCGTTTATCGGGGCCGCGATCAAGTTTCACCGGGGCGTGCATTTGGTGCCGAAGAAAAAGCGCGCGCGCGCCGCGCGGCGCTGACATCCCGGCACGAGGGGGAGAGTTTCGCTTCCAGAGCGGTCGTTTTTTGTGGGCGCGGTGCCCTCATCCGGGGCACCGCTTTCTGAGATGAGCAGGTCGCGACGCGGTGGCTGAGGCGCAACATCATCGCCGGAAATGCCGCGAACGCTTCGCCTCCACAAGACGCAACTCGCAGCTTCCCTTCGATGGGCTCCGTGTATTTGTTCGCGCGTTGTATGTTTTTTGCCGCGAACAAACTTCTCGTGATCGCCGGTCCCTGCTCGCTCGAGAACGAATCGGTTTGCCGCGCTGTCGCGGAAGCCCTCGTGAAAATCTCCCGCGAGCAGCCCGAGTTAAAATTTATTTTCAAGGGATCGTTCGACAAAGCGAACCGCACATCACTCGCCGGCCCGCGCGGGACCGGCCTGGAGGAAGGGCTGAAACTTTTGGCGATGGTGAAACGGGATTATGGATTTCCCGTGCTGACCGATATTCACGAGTCCGCGCAAGCCCCGGCGATTGCGGCCGTCTGTGATGTCATCCAAATCCCGGCGTTTCTTTGTCGCCAGACCGACCTCTTGCTCGCGGCCGCGGCCACCGGACGCATCGTCAACGTGAAGAAAGGCCAGTTCCTGTCTCCGCAGGAAATGGTGCATGTCACCGGCAAACTGAAAGCGGGCGCGACCGCGGCGACGGAGATCTGGCAGACCGAGCGGGGCACGACGTTTGGTTATCAAAACCTCGTCGTCGATATGCGTTCGTTCGCGATCATGAAGCAGAACGGCCTGCCGACGATTTTTGACGCGACGCATGCCGTGCAGCTGCCCGGTGCGGGCGGTGGCAAGAGCACGGGACAGCGTGAGTTCGTGCCGCCGCTCGCAAAAGCGGCGCTCGCCGCCGGCGCGGACGGCCTCTTCATCGAAACCCACCCGGATCCCGCGAACGCGATTTCTGATGGACCGAACATGATTCCCCTGGCGGAACTGCCTGCCTTGCTCGGCTCGTGCGTTGCGGTGTGGAAGATCACCCGCGGTTAGGTTGACCGACGCTGGTTGCGG
>JBDSSU010000334.1:0-5424 GCA_039928635.1 Opitutaceae bacterium
CGCCACTTATTTCGTGCTGTTTTGCGGAGCGTTCGTTTTTGCGCAGATCGTCTGGCGCGGCGCGGGCACGGTTTTTCAGGCCCGGCCTCCTTTCATCAACACGGCTTTCTTCACCGAAGCGCCGGAATCACTCTACGTTTTCGAGTGGCAGGGACAGAAACGCGAAATGGGCTTCCGCGAATTTCAGACGTTCAAAGCGCAGAATCCGGAAGCTGCCACCGTGAAGACCGACAGCTATGCCTATTCGGCCGGTGGGATTTTCCCCTGCATCGTCGGCACCGTCTTGTTGGTGATTGGATCGATGACCATCGCACTCTTCCTGGGGGTGTCGGCGGCGATTTATCTCAACGAATATGCGCGCGACGGCTCGTTCATCCGCTTCGTCCGACTGGCGATTATCAACCTCGCCGGTTTGCCCTCGATCGTCTTCGGACTTTTCGGCTTCGGCATGTTCGTGAATTTTTTCGGCTGGGGAGCTTCGTTGCTCGCCGGCTGGTTCACCCTGGCATTCATGGTTCTGCCAGTGATCATCACAGCGTCGGAAGAATCGTTGAAGGCCGTGCCGAAAGGCTTTCGCGAAGGCTCGCTCGCGCTGGGCGCGACGAAGTGGCAGACGATCCGCAAGAACGTGGTGCCGTACGCGCTGCCCGGAATTTTGACTTCATCGATTCTCGGCATCGCGCGCGTCGCCGGAGAGACGGCGCCGATCATGTTCACCGCCGCTGTCGCGATACGGGATAAGCTGCCGTGGGAGGACCTCGCGAAGCCCACCGATTTCTTTTTCAACAGCGTGATGGCACTGCCTTACCATATCTACGTCGTCAGCTCGAAGATCCCCCAGAACCAATACACCGAGCGCGTGCAATACGGCACCGCTTTCGTGTTTCTGATGATTGTCGCTTTGATCGCGGGGACTTCGATTCTGCTCCGCAATAAACTTCGCAACCGCTACCAATGGTAATCGCCGCTCCCATTCTCATGGATCAACGCACTTCCGCGCCCACGTCCCGTCCGGTTCTCACCACCGCGCCCGCTTCCGCCGCACCGCCGGCGGATCCTGCAGCGCCCGCGGGAGAGACGCTGATCGATATCGATCACGTTGATTTCTTCTACGGCGCCTCCCAGGCGCTCCATGACATCAATCTTCAGATCGAAAATAGGAAGGTCACGGCCTTCATCGGACCTTCCGGCTGCGGGAAATCCACGCTGTTGCGGTGCATCAACCGCATGAACGACCTGATCGACGGCACGCGCATCGCTCGGGGGGCCATCAAAATTCGCGGCATCGACATCAACCGTCGCGATGTCGACGTCATCGAGCTGCGCCGACGCGTCGGAATGGTGTTTCAGAAATCCAATCCGTTTCCCAAATCGATCTACGAAAACATCACCTACGGTTTGAAACTGCAGGGAACGCCATCGAAGGCGCGGCTCGACGAGGTGGTGGAGCGGTCGCTGCGTGGCGCGGCCCTCTGGGATGAAGTGAAGGACCGCCTGGCGGCCAGTGCCATCGGTCTTTCCGGCGGCCAGCAGCAGCGGCTTTGCATCGCGCGCGCGATCGCGGTCGAGCCGGAGATCATCCTCATGGACGAGCCGTGCTCCGCGCTCGATCCCGTCGCCACCGCGAAAGTTGAGGAATTGATCCAGGATCTGCGCTCGCGCTACACCATCGTGATCGTGACGCACAACATGCAGCAGGCCGCCCGGGTCTCCGACAAAACGGCGTTCTTCTACATCGGGAAACTCGTCGAATACTCCGACACGCGGACGATCTTCATGAATCCGGCGAATCCGCAGACCGAAGCCTATGTCTCCGGCCGCTTCGGCTGAAACTTTTCCCCACCATGACCCACTTCGACGAAGAAATGACCAAGCTCAAGGACAGCCTGCTCGCGATGGCCAGTCACGCGGAGTCCGCCGTGACGCGGGGCATTCGCGCACTCGTGGAACGCGACGACTCGCTGGCCCGCCAGGTTCAGGTGGACGACAACATCCTCGACCAATTTGAAATCGAGATCGATGACACCGCGATCCACCTGCTAGCGAAGGCGCCGCTGGCGACCGATCTCCGGCTCATCACCGTCGCGATGAAGATTTCCCAGAATCTCGAGCGGGTCGGTGATGAAGCCGTGACGATCTGCCGCCGCGCGATCGATCTGGGCGCGGAACCGCAACTCAAGCCGTACGTCGACATCCCGCGGATGGCGGCGATGTCGCTCGAGATGTTGCGCGACGGCCTGACCGCTTTCGTTAACCGCGACCCGGAACTCGCGCGCGCCGTGGTGCCGCGGGACAAGCAGGTCGACGATCTGAACAGGCAGCTGCACCGCGAGCTTTCGAGCTACATGGTCGAGCGGCCTTCGAATATTTCCCGGTGTCTCGCGCTGATGGTGATTTCGAAAAGCCTCGAGCGCATCGCGGACCACGCGACGAACATCGCGGAGGAGGTGGTGTATCTCTACGAGGCGAAAGACATCCGCCACAGCAACGGCAAGAAAGCGAATGAAGCAGAAAATTTTACTCGTTGACGATGAACCCGACGCTTTGGAAGTGCTCGGGTTTAAATTAAAGGAGGCCGGTTACACGCCGCTCTTCGCGAAGGACGGGGCGCGGGCGATCGCGACGGCGCGCACCGAACATCCCGCGTTGATCGTGCTGGACCTGATGTTGCCGGAAGTTGATGGCTTCGAGGTCTGCAAGATTCTCCGGCGCGACCACACGACTTCCGGGATCCCGATCCTCATGCTGACCGCCAAGGCCGCGGAAATGGATCGCGTCCTCGGGCTGGAATTGGGGGCGGATGACTATGTGACGAAGCCGTTCAGTCCGCGTGAGCTGGTGCTGCGGATCAAAAAACTCCTGACGCGGACGAGGTCGGCCGATGAAGCCGTCGCTCACCTGCGGATCGGCGAACTCGAGATTGACGTGCCGCGCCATCACGTGGCGATCGAGGGCAGGGAGGTTTCGCTGACAGCGACGGAGTTCAAGCTGCTCGAACTCCTGGCGCGCAGACGGGGCCGGGTGCAGACGCGCGAGCGCCTCCTGCAGGATGTATGGGGTTACGAGAATCCGATCGACAGTCGCACCGTGGACACGCACATGCGCCGCTTGCGGGAAAAAATTGGAATCGCCGCCCGGTTTCTGGAGACGATCCGCGGCGTCGGCTATCGTTTCACCGGCGAAACGTGATGAGTTGCGAACGTCGGGGGCCGCGCCGGGCGGGGGCCGCGCGGCGGGTGCGATTCTTCGCTTCGCTCGGGCCAACGCCTGTGCTTGATGGAGGGATCCTCCCGTGACCCCGCTCGAAATTATCCTCGCCCTGCTGTTGTTTGGCGTCGCGGTCTACGCGTGGTGGCTGCACCGGCGGAACCGGGCGAATCAGCGGCAACGCGACCAGGAACTGGAGGAAAAGCGTGTCAGCCGCGAGACGGAGTTGCGCAAGCAGAGCCAGCGGACGGCCGCGCTCTTCGATCGGATGATCGAAGGTCTGATCGTCGTTGATGCGACCGGTCGGATCCGGCTCGCGAACCGGGCGGCGGGGACGATGTTCGATTTCGAGGTGCCGGCCACGGGACGCACCGTGCTCGAAGCGACCCGCCATCATGAAGTGGCGGCGATTGTCTCGCGGCTGGACATCGCGCCGGAGGTGCTCGGGCACGAGTTGCGCCTCGACGACGTTTCGGCGCCGCGGTTTTTTCAGGTGAACGCGCTGGCGCTGCGGGGGACCGATGGTGCACCGGACGGGGCGATCCTCGTGTTTCACGATTTGACGCGGCTCCGGCAGCTCGAGGTGGTGCGCCAGGAATTTGTGGCGAACGTGAGCCATGAACTGCGCACGCCGCTGTCGGTGATCAAAAGCGCGGCGGAGACGTTGATCGACGGCGGAAAGAATGATCCCGTGGCACTCGCGCGTTTTCTTGAGATGATCGAAAAACACGCCAACCGTCTCACGTTACTCATCGACGATCTGCTGCTGCTTTCGACGCTGGACTCCGGGCGCATGCAGCTGAATCCGCAGCCGGTGGCGCTCCGGATTGCCGCTCAGGAGGCGCTCGAGGATTTCAGCGTGAAGGCAGCCGTGCGCAACGTGACGCTGGAGAATCGTGTGCCGGAGGCGCTCCTCGTGCGGGCGGACGGGGACCGCCTGCGCCAGATTCTTTCCAATCTGATCGATAACGCGGTGAAGTATGGGCGTACCGGCGGAAAGGTGACGATGAGCGGCCGGCTGCTGCCCGACGGCCGCATCGAACTTGAGGTGCGCGATGACGGGCCCGGAATTCCGGCGGAAGCGAAGGCGCGCATTTTCGAGCGGTTTTATCGCGCAGACAAGGCGCGCTCACGCGAGCAAGGCGGCACGGGTCTTGGGCTCGCGATCGTCAAGCACGTGGTTCAGGCGCACGGTGCCGAGGTCCGCGTGGAAAGCGAGCCAGGGGCCGGCGCCGCCTTTTTTATCACGTTTCCCGCGCTGCCGGCCTGAGGACCGACGGTCAGTTGACGACCTGGATGACGATGAGATCCCAATTGGGCAGCGGCAGCTCGAGCTGCTCGACTCCGCTGTCGTAGAGCAAACGGCGCTGCTCGGCCGAGAGTCCCGGCGTGAGCATGGCGGTCTGGTAATCACCGTACAGGCTCCAGTCCTCGCGTCGCTGCAGCACCTCGGCGTACGTGTCGAGGACGCCTGCCGCCGACAAACCACTTCCGAGATCGACGGTGGCTTCGAAATCGCGGCGGATCGATTGTTCATCATTCCGGAGCTGGCCCTGGCGGAGCGCGATGTCCTGGTTGAAAGCGGTCAGGGTGGCGCGCAAAGCTTTCATTTGCTCCTCGTTGCTTTCGTCACGTTGACTCACCTGGAGTTTTAGATCGACGCCGCCGGTGGCATTGCGGGTGGCCTGCACGCGGAGGAAGGGGAACTGTTTTTTGAGCACTTCAACTTTGCGCACGATTTCCGCGCGAAGTTCGTTCCGGCTGGAAAGAAAAGTGGTGATGCGGGCGGAGAGAGCAGCGGGAAGAGGCGGGGGCGGGGGCGGTCCCGGTTGTTCCGGGAGCACGGCGAGGTCGCGTCGGATATCTTCCGCGAGTTCTTCGGTGGCGGCGATCCGCGGCCACTGCCGCTCCGCCAGACGGTCGATCTCGCGGTTGCGGGTTCGCGTGAAGAACGTTTTGTCCTGGGCGTAAACCGTGTCGCGCAGTTCCTGTTTGATCAGCGACTTCTCTTTTTCGTAGTTGGCGATTTTCTCGGACAGCTCGACGGGAATTCCGGCCGGGAGCAGGATTCGGGAGGTGGCAGGGGAAAAAAACAGGGGCGGATTGCTGCGGCCGGAAGCGTCGTCGTCGGTGATTCTCCGGCGGACGCTTTGCAGCTCCATCGCGATTTCCCGCAGAAGTCCGCGCTGTTCGGGGAGAAGCCCGTTCTGATAGAAC
>JBDSSU010000335.1:0-6323 GCA_039928635.1 Opitutaceae bacterium
CCATGATATCGGCAAAGCCGAGGCGATCCGGGGCCACGCGGAAAGCGGCGTCCGCCTCGCGGCACCGCTGCTGGAACGCTTTGGCGTTTCGCCCGAAGGAAGGGAGCTCGTCCTCTTCGTGATCAAAAATCATTTGGTGATGGCACGATTCTGGCAGAAGCGGGACGTCGATGACCCCAAGACCGCCACCGCCTTTGCCGAACTCGTTTGCGATGTCGAAAAACTGCGCCATCTCTACGTCCATACTTTCTGTGATGCCCGCGGCACCGCTGCCGATCTCTGGAACAGCTACAAAGACACCCTGCATACCTCCCTTTATCGCTCCACCTTGGAGCGCTTAAAACTTGGCGCGGCTTTGGACGCCAGTTACGACGCGAAGAAGAAAATGACTCAACAGGAACTCATCTCGAAAAGCATTCCGGGAATCAGCGCCGACGAAATCAACGCCCACTTCGGCCTGCTGCCTGATCGCTACTTCATCCACACGGATGCCAGCGAAATCGCGCTGCATATCCAAATGGTGAATCAGCTTTTTCAATCCATCACCACCGCCGACTCGGTCGGCACGTTGCGCCCGGTGATCGAATGGAAGGACGACCTGAACCGTTCGCTCACCGTGGTGAACGTGGTCACCTGGGACCGCGCCGGCCTCTTCTACAAACTCGCGGGCGCCTTCAGCGTCGCGGGCCTGAGCATCCTCGGAGCCAAGGTGATCTCCCGCACCGATCATATCGCGATCGACACGTTCTATGTGGTGGAGCCCGGCCGCGGCGTGGTGCAGAGCGCGAGCGCTCAGGAAAAATTCGCCAGGACGATCGAGGCCGCTCTGGTCGGAAACAACGACCTCTACCCCGAGATTCTTTCCCAAGCCAAAAAGATCGCGTCCAGTCGCTACCTTTCGTCGCCCACCGGCGAGGCGTTGCACAGCTCGTTTCCTCCGACGGTCGAGGTTTATCACGAACTCTCGATGCAACGCACCATTGTGGAGATCCAGGCTCGCGACCAGATCGGGCTGTTGTATCGCCTCGCGAAAATTATTTCCGACCATGGCTTCGACATCACCTTCGCGCGCATTGGGACCGAGCGGGGCGTCGCGATCGACACGTTCTACATCGAGCCGGCGAACCATGAAACGATCGACACCAACGATCGCCTGATCGTCTTGCGCGATGCGTTGAACGAAGTGATTTCACCCACGCCCACTCCGATGCCCATTGCGGTGGGAAAATAGCGGGCGCCGAGAGCGTCGGCACCGCGATCTCGCGGGAGTTTGGTCAAATCGCCCGTCTCCCCGGCCTGCCCGGTAGAAATACTGGCCAACGCCCTCTCGTCCGGCAAACTCGCCCGCCGTGACCAATACGCCGGCACCTTATCCCGCAACATCCGGGACCGATCGCGCAGCGGAGATTCCAAGTCCGCGCGCGCTCGCGGCATTGTATCGGCTCTCTTCGCTCGCCACTCGCGAGCAGGATCCTCGCAGCGCTCTGCGCATGATCCTGAATGATCTCGTGAGGATCTTCGACGCCGATGCCGGCGCCATTTCCCTGCTCAATCCGAGCACCGACCGCCTGGAGATCGAAGTCTCCACCGAAGAGTCGCAAGAGGGGTCGCCGACCGGCTTGAAACCAGGCCACGGCGTCACCGGCTGGTGTGTGCTGAATGGCCGCGCGGTGTTGGTGCCCGACGTTTCCAGCGAGCCGCGGTACATCGCGATGCGTTCCTCCGCCCGCTGCGAGATGGCGGCGCCCATGCGGGACGGCGATCAGATGCTGGGCGTCATCGATCTCGAATGTGATCGGGTTGGGGGTTTCGGCGCAGAAGATCTCGAATTGCTGCAACAACTTTCCGACGAGTCCGCCCGCGTCATGCAACGGCTCTGGCAGCACGCGCATCTCCGCGACAAAGCCCGCCAGCTCGAGGCCCTCATCACCACCGGCCAGTCGCTCGTCTCGAAGCTCGAGCTGCAGGAGCTGTTCGACACCCTCACTCGCGACGCCAGCGCCATGATGCAGGTTCACGCGTGCGCGCTGTACCTGCACGACGCTTTGGCCGGCACGGTCCGTTTCGGCTCATGGACCAACGCCGAGGTCGCGCCCGTCCCCGAAGACGATTTGCCGCTCGATTCCTGCCTGGTCGCCGCCGCGATTCACACCCGCCGCCAAGTCGCGTTCGCCAACATCCACTCGCCTGAATTCGCCGAGTTGCTCGACCTCCCGCGCGACGAATCGCTCCGTTCCCTGCTCGCCACTCCCCTCCTCTATGAAGGCGAGGTCCTCGGCGTGCTCGCCGTCTTTACGGACCGGGTCCATCGCTTCGACAACGACGAGAAACGTCTTTGCGCCGCGCTCGCGAGCCTCGGCGCTGTTGCCCTGCAAAACGCGCGGCTCTATGCCCGGGTTTTTAAAAGCGAGGACTCCCTCCGCAAGAACGAGCGCCTCACCACCCTCGGATTGCTCGCCGCCGAGATCGCGCACGAGATCCGAAATCCCCTCACCGTGCTGAAGCTGTTGCACGGCGGAATCGGCCATGACTTCCCCCAGGGCGACCCGCGGCACACCGACATCCGGGTCATCAGCGAGAAGCTCGACCAACTCGAATCGATCGTCACCCGCGTCCTCGGTTTTGCGAAGGCACCCTCGAGTCTTCATTCACGCTGGTCGCTCAGCGATATCATCGAAGACACCTTGGTGCTCGTCCGGTTGAAACTCACCCAAAGCAAGATCCAGCTGCGCATCGAGTCTCCTCCCGTGCCGCTCATTCTCGACGGCCACAAAGGCCAGCTCCAACAGGTGCTGCTGAACCTCCTGATCAACGCGACTCACGCCATGCCGGATGGCGGCGTGATCACCCTCAACACCTCCGTGGAAGAGCGAGGCAACAGCCGCTGGGTGCACCTCGACCTAACCGATACCGGCACCGGCATTCCCGAGGAAATCCGCGACCGTATTTTCGATTCGTTCCTTTCCGGTCGCCCCGACGGCACGGGTCTCGGGCTCGCGATCGCCAAACGCATCCTGATCAGCCACCACGGCGACATCACGCTGCGTTCCACGAGCCAGCAGGGTACCACCATGAGAATCACGCTACCGGTGGTGTAAGCCGATGTTCGCACCCAAATCTCCCATGCCTGACGAAACCTCTCCGCCTCCCGATCTCAGCGCGAAACTGCGCGCCCGCCAAAAAACTTCCGTGACGCTCGCCTGCTCGCTCCTCGTGGTCGTGGCCCTGGCGCTGCTCGTGCTCCCGCTGGCTAAAGTCCCCTACCCAATGCGCATTGGCATGGCCGTCGTCGATTTGATCGCCGCGAGCGCCCTCTGGCTGATTGCGCGACAAAAATTCAACGCCCCGTAATTGCCCGGCAGGAGAGTTCAGCGCCGTGGCGGTTGCGCGGCGCTGGACGGAACACCACGGAGACAAGCTCCAGCTCTTCCCGCCGGCCTACTCCTCCAGTTCCACGTTCCAGTAGGCGACGTCCAGGAAATCCTTCCACACTTCGTGGTGCCGCTTGCCGAGCACGAGCGAGATCACCGGGCGCCACTTCGGGCGTACGGGTTTGCGGATGAGGCGCATCCCCGCCTCATGCGGGAGCCGGTTGGCTTTGCGTGAATTGCACTTGATGCACGAGCACACGATGTTCTCCCAAGTCGTCTTGCCGCCGGCATCACGCGGAATCACGTGATCGAGATTCAGCTGCTCCCGGGGCATCACGCGCGAGCAGTACTGGCAGGTCGATTTGTCGCGCTGAAACACGTTGTTGCGCGTGAGCTTCAGTTCCTTGCAGGGCAGCTTGTCGAAAAACGTGAGCAGGATCACCCGCGGCAGCCGGATCGTGCGACTGGGGGTCCGCACGGTTTCCATTTCCGCGATGGGCGGATTGTGCACCGAGAAATCCAGCCAGTCTAACAACGCGAAGGTTCGAAAGTCCTCGTCGTGATGATGCACCACCTGCGCATGTCCGCGGGCCAGCAGCCCGAAAGCGCGACGAGCGCCGATGACATTCACGGCCTGCCACAGGCGATTCAAAACCAGCACGGGCTGATCAAGTGCGATCTCCATACGGGAGCAGGGCAATAATGGGCGCGCCGCCCGACTGTCAAGGACGCCGCCCCCGATCAAACGCCCCCGTGCAACCGGATTCCAGTTTGTCACGTAATCCGTGACAAACCGGTCGTGCAGGACTCTGGCACTCGATGGCCGGCATCGACTACTCGGCTCCGGGGGTCGCCATGGCCGGCTCCAGCGCAACGCCCTTCAGCTTGATGCCGCCCATCTTCTGAACCACCGCCGGAGCATGCTCGGCGTCGACATCCACGAGCACATGCCGCTGGTGAATGTCGATCGCGCCGACGATCGCGGCCGGGAGACGAGTGACGCCGGCGATCTTCCCCACGATATCCGCGGGCGTAACGAGATCTTTGCGACCCACATTGAGGAAGATCGTCGCCTTGCCCGGTTCACGTCCGGTGCGGGCCGGGCGTTCGTATTTGGATTTCCGGGGCAGGCTCTCGTCGTCGCCGTGGGGTTGCGGAGCTGAAGCCGCAATGTATTCCGCCGCAGGAGGGGTTGGGACAATCCGTTCCGGCGCGGCCTTCACCTTCGCAGTGGCGACCGGCTTCGCCCAATCGGGAGCAGTTTTCACGGATCGCGCCGGGGGCGGAGCGTCGACCGCTGGCGACATCGTTTTCCCAAACGCAGGCTTCGACGGCGGCGCTGCTGGTTTGGCCGGAGCCGAGACAGCGCCCGAATTTTGCAGCAGGTGAATCAGCGCCGAACAAATATCGGTGCTGACATAACCCTGATCGAGCAGGCGATCGATCATCTGGTCGTGCGGCTTGAATTGTTTCGCATCGAGTGTCGCGCGAATTTTGTCCACGAACGCACCCGACCGGGCTTCCTCCACTTCATCGAGCGAGGGAATTTTCCCGCGCTGAATATTGAGCTTCGCCCAGCGCACCATGCTTTGGAGTTTATAGATTTCCTGTCCGGAAACGAAAGTGAACGCCTGCCCTTTCCGCCCGGCGCGCCCGGTGCGGCCGATGCGGTGCGTGTAATCTTCCGCGTCGTTTGGCAGATCGAAGTTGAACACGACTTCGAGGTCATCGACGTCCAGCCCGCGCGCCGCGACGTCGGTGGCGACAAGAAACTCGAAACCGCGCCGTCGGAACTTATCCATCACCCGGTCGCGCTGCGCCTGGGTGATGTCGCCGTGCAGGCGGTCGGTCATGTAACCGCGCGAATGCAGGTGCTCGTCGAGGTCATCGACCATGATCTTCGTGCTGCAAAAAATAATCCCGTAGCGGAAATCGTGGACGTCAATGAGCCGCGTGAGCGCCTCGATCTTCGAGCGGCGGTCCACCTCGAAATAGATCTGCTCCACCTGCGGCGCGTTTTGCGCGACCGACTCGATCTTGATCCACGCCGGATCTTTCGAATAGCGGCCGATGAGATCCTGAATCGCCCGGGGAATCGTCGCCGAGAAAAACAGCAGCTGCCGCGTTGCCGGCACCGATTTCAAGATGTGCTCGATGTCATCGCGGAAACCCATGTCGAGCATGCGGTCGGTTTCGTCGAGGATCACCAGCTTGAGCTGATCGAGCTTCATCGTGCCACGCTCCATGTGATCCATCACGCGTCCCGGCGTCCCGATGACGACCTGGGCTCCCGCCGCCAGCGCACGAAACTGCCGCTCGTAACTCTGACCGCCGTATATCGGCACGCCCATCACGCCACGTTTAAAGAGCGCGATCTTCCCGGTCTCTTCCGCCACCTGCACCGCGAGTTCGCGCGTCGGACACAAAATCAACACCTGCACGGCGCGAATCTTCGGATCGACTTTCTCGATCGCGGGGATCGCGAACGCGACGGTCTTGCCTGAGCCGGTCGAGGACTGGCCGACCACGTCTCGCCCTTCCATGATCGTCGGTATGACCGCCGATTGAATCGGCGACGCCTCTTCGAATCCCATCTTGTCGACGGCTTTGAGAATTTCGGGCGACAGGCCGAGTTCAGTGAACAGACGTTTTTCCATGTCGCACCGTGCAGCCAATGAACGCGGGCTTCCAGCTCCCATTCAGACTTTCTTTCCGCGGAACGGTCGGCCTCAGCCGTAAATTCCTTGGCGATACCTCCCCTGCTCCGCAGGTTGCGACGCGAGAGCCGCGGCAACCTTGCCGGAACTTCGCGTCCCACCATTGTGCGCGCGTTCGAGTTCTTTCACCGCCTAAGGCGACGCCGCTTCCTCGGCGTTTTCACGGGGGAACCAATTTCCGCTGCGCTCTCTCGCAGCGGACGGGGCGAACGGATGCAGGCAACTGCACCCAAGG
>JBDSSU010000336.1:0-5017 GCA_039928635.1 Opitutaceae bacterium
CGCGCCGCCATGATCTTCAGAGCGTCAGCTTTCGTGGCCGGATCATTGATGTAGGCGAGCACCCGGTCCCAGACGGACACGAGCTTGACCCAATCCGCCCGCCGTTGCGCAAGGCTTTGGGGCGAGACGGTGATGGTGTCGTAAATCAAGCCGGGTTCGTCCGCGCTGGTGTAGATCGCGGTCGAGCCAGCGACGGCTTTCAAAGCCTGTCCTGCATTCGGCTGCCAAGCGGCGACCGCGTCGACCTGCCCCGAGGCGAACACCTGTGGCGTCTGCCCGGTCGGCGTGTTGACGATGGTCAAATCCGATTCCTTCATCCCGACCTTTTTCAAGGCGTTCAGGAGCATCAGATGTTCAACCACACCGACTTCGAGGCCGATTTTCTTCCCCTTCAAATCCTTCAGCGACTTGATGCCGGGTTTGGCGATGATCATGTCATTCCCGTTGCTGTAGTCCGTGAGCATGATGATGACGTTCTTCGCGCCGTTTGCTCCGGTCACGAGCGCATCGCCATCGGTGACCATGACCGCGTCAACTTTGCCCGCGGTGAAGGCTTCCATCGACGGCCCGTATTCGAACCAGAGAAATTCCGCGTCGACGCCGGCGGCTTTGATCCAGCCTTTTTGAATGGCGACTTCCCAAGCGACCCAGCCCGGCCAGTCGCTATAGGCGATTTTGAGCGGAGCGGCCGGGAACAGGGAGGGGAGGGCGGCGAGCGTGAACGCAGCGAGGCAGACGAGACGGCGGAGGGAGTTCATGGAGGTGGCGTGTTACGTTTTGAAGCGAGCGTGTTACGGATGGGGAAAAGCACGCGGCATGCCGGGGTCCGGAAGTTTCTGCTGCCACCGTGAAATTATCTCCGGGATGCCGTGTCTCCGATCGCGGGCGCGCCTTGCCGCTGGCGAGTTCCCGAATCAGTGAGCGCGAACGATTCTCCGCTGGCCGAGTTCGACCCGGTTGGAAATTCCGATTCGAGCTCAGGCCGTGTCCAGAAATTGTGAATGTCGCCCTATTTACACTTCCTCGGGTTGCGCCTGGCCGGCGCGCCGTTCGCTTGGCACGTGCCTTGCAACACGTCCTCGATGGATTCCTCTCGGATCGGCGCGAACCTGCCGACGTCTTCCAGCGGCGGCTTGTGGCCCACGTCGCTCGAACGCTACGCGAGCATTGTGCAGAACGCGGTCGAGGGGATTTTTCAATCCACTCCTGACGGGCACTACCTGCTGGTTAATCCGGCACTGGCCAAGCTTTACGGTTACGATTCGCCCGATGACTTGATCGCCGCGGTGCAGGACATTTCGCACGGCGTCTACGTGGATCCGACAACTCGCGTAGAGTTCAAACGCCTGATGGCGAAAAGCGGGGAGGTGCGCGGGCTCGAATACCGCGTGCGCCGGAAGGACGGGAGCATCATCTGGATTTCGGAGCATGCGCGCGCCGTGAACGACGAAGAGGGCAACGTCCTTTACTACGAGGGTTTCGTGCAGGACATCACCGCGCGAAAGCAGATCGATAGTGAACTCCGCTCCGCCATGGAAGCGGCCGAGGCGGCCAGTCGGGCGAAGAGCCAGTTCCTCGCGGTCATGAGCCATGAGATTCGCACGCCGATGAATGGCATCATCGGGATGACCTCTCTGTTGCTGGATTCGCCGCTCACCTCCGAGCAGCATGAATTTGCCGAGACCATCCGGCGCAGCGGCGATGCTCTGCTCACGGTGATCAACGACATCCTCGACTTTTCGAAAATCGAGTCGGGGCGGATGGAACTCGAACACGAGGAGTTTGCTCTGCGCGAATGCGTCGAAGGCGCCCTCGATCTGCTGGCGCCCGTTGCGGCCGAGAAGCAGATCGACCTGCTCTATGAAGTGAATGACAGCGCGCCGGTCGCGGTGCGGGGTGATGCCACGCGGCTGCGGCAGATCCTGGTCAATCTGCTGGGCAATGCGGTCAAGTTTACCGAGCGCGGGGAAGTGGTGCTCACATTACGCGGCGAGTCGCTTTCCGCGGCCGGGGCCGATCTCGCGCCGACCCGCCTCCATTTCGCAGTGCGTGACACCGGGATTGGGATACCGCCGGAGGGGATCGGCCGTTTGTTTCAGTCGTTCTCCCAAGTGGATGCCTCCACGACCCGGCGCTACGGCGGGACGGGACTCGGCCTCGCGATCAGTCAGCGTCTTGTCCAGCAAATGGGCGGCGAGCTCACGGTCGAAAGCGAAGTGGGGCGGGGATCGACCTTCCGCTTTTCCGTCGTTTTGGAATCCGTGGCGTCCAAGGATCGGCCCCCCTTCGTTTCTCCTCGCGCCGCGCTGGCGGGGAAACACCTGCTGATCGTGGACGATAATCCCACGAATCTATTTATCCTGACCAAGTTCGCGCAGACTTGGGACATCGTCGCCGAGACCGCGAGTTCCGGTCCGGCCGCGCTCGCGCTGCTGCGCTCCGGCCACGTTTTCGACTTTGGTATTCTTGATATGCACATGCCGGAAATGGACGGCATCACACTCTCTCGTGAAATTCGCATGTTTAAAAGTCCCGCGGAGTTTCCGCTCGTGCTGCTTTCGTCGCTCGGCCCCCGGGAACTGGCGGCGAGCAAATTGCTCTTCGACGTTTCCCTCACCAAGCCTGCGAAACCGGCGCAACTGCTCGAAGCACTCGTGCGCATGGCGACTTTGGGCAAAGGCGTGGCGGAGCGCGCGAGGCATTCCACTCCGCCGTTTACCGATCGCACTTCCCACCGGGAACGCGTGCTGCTCGTCGAGGACAACGCGGTGAACCAGAAGGTCGCGCTCCGCATGTTGGAGCACTTGAACTACCGCGCGGATCTCGCGGCCAACGGCCTGGAAGTTCTCGAGGCCATGCGCCGGCAACCCTACGACATTGTGCTGATGGATCTCCAGATGCCGGAGATGGATGGACTCGAGGCCACGCGCCGCCTGCGCGCGATCGAGATCCCGGCAGGGCCGCGCCCTTGGATCGTCGCGCTCACCGCGAACGCGATGCAAGGAGATCGTGAAGCATGCCTCGCGGCCGGGATGGATGACTACGTCAGCAAACCGATGAAGTTGCCCGATCTGGCGGCCGCTCTGGCGCGAGCGCGCGTGGCGCTGGGGTGAGGCAGGCGGCGCATTTTCAAAGCCTAGCCACCGCCCGCGATGATGTGTGGGGCGGGTGCCCTCACCCGCCGGCTTGCGGGGTAAGTGCATCACCCTTCGAACGCGGGGTGAGGGCACCCCGCCCACATGCCCGGGGACTTCCGCGGGTCACTTGGCGGTGACAGCCTCGGGGATTGGCGTTTCGGAATGTTCGTGGTGGGCGACCACTTCGGGCTCGCGCGGCACGATCCCGCCGAACTTCGCGCATCCGGCCAGGAACAGCGCGACCAGGAGATAGCTTCCGGCTATCTCCGGGCTCTGGCTCACGCCAATTTTTTCGCCGTGCATAAAACCAAAAAAGGTGAGCACGGCGCCCGCGCCGGCGAACGCCGTGGCTCGCCAAAGTTGACGCTCGATGATGAACACAGCCACTGAAGCCAGAATGATGCCC
Organism: Opitutaceae bacterium; assembly: GCA_039928635.1. GTDB lineage: Bacteria > Verrucomicrobiota > Verrucomicrobiia > Opitutales > Opitutaceae > DATAKE01. Next base: position 3,544 of record JBDSSU010000336.1, read on the forward strand.
GTGAGAACGGCGCCGCCGCCAAGCGCCTCGAGCCCATGCAGCAACACGCCTTGGCCGGCCATTTTCTCAACCAACGATTCGTCGATCTTCTCGATGCCGGCCGCACCGAGCACGCCGTGCACTTGCGCGAGGGCCCAGGCGGCGACGTTCGGCACGAAAGCGAGAATGATCGCGGGAGCATGACGCCGGGGCGTCTCTTGAAACGCCTGCGAGCCGATCAGCATTCCGATATAAAGCAGGATGGGCAGAATCGCGACGACCGGTACCAGCGCCAGCATCACGGGTACGATTCCCAGCCAGCACAGCGTGATGATCATCACGCCCGTGGCGACCGAGTAGCCGATGCGCCCGCCCATCGCCTTCCAACCCGGATGGCCAATGTAGACCGCGAGGATGAAGGGATTGCCCATCAAACTGCCGATCAGGCTGACGATACCATCAGCCGCGAGGACTTTGGTGGTGGGAAAACTGTCGCCGGCGGCGGCGGCGCTCTCGACGTTATCGATCGCCTCCACGAGATCGTAGAGCCCGAATGGAATCGCCGTCACGAGCAGCACACCCAGAAATTCAAAGCCGGAGAACACGTGCCCGAATGCCGGAAGGGGAACGCGAAAACCGAAGTTCGTGAACGACTCGGTGAGGCCGGTGAGCGACAGCCCGCCGTAGTTGAGTTCAAACAAATTTGAGCCCCACGCGATCAACGTGCCGGCCGCGATCGCCACGAGACCCGCGGGAATGCCGCGGAAATAACGCACGCCGCCAAACCAGTTCACGAGCAGGATCGCGAAACACACGAGTCCGATCATCGGCGTGAGATACATCTGCAGCGCCGGGCGCATCGAGATGAACGTCACCGAAACCCCGGCCAGCGTCCCAAGGAGAGCGGCCCGCGGAGTCACCTTGCGCACCCAGCGTCCCATAAATCCGCCAATCACGAGCACGACACTTTGAATGCACACCCAGGTGAGCCCCGCCTCCCACGCTTTGATCGATTCGCCGGTGCGCAACTGGATCGGAAGCATCACCACGAAGACGACGATGAACATGTGCCCGACGCCCGGACCCGAGGGCAGGGCGCAGACGTCGTTGCGTCCGGTTTTGCGGGCGAGGTCGTAGGCGAGCCAGGCGTAGTAAAACGTCGAAAGGCACAACGTGAGACCGACGGCGGGAAGGATCCGGCCGAAGACGAGATCGTCGGGCATCTTCAAAACGAAGCGCAGCAGCCCGGTGAGCGTGAGGACGTTGACGAGGATGTTGGTGCCGAAACCAAAAAACGCGTTCCAATCTCCGGGCACCCAGAGCTTGGGTTTGCTGGTGGTGATACTCATGGCGTGGCTAAGTTTTTTTCAGAGGGTGTCTCGCGAAGAAGGCGAAGGGATCGAAGGTTCAGAAAAAATGAGAGCGGTTGGTCCTTCGCTGCCTTCGCCTTCCTCGCTGCGCTGGATGAACGTTTGATTTGTAGGGCGGGGTCTCC
>JBDSSU010000337.1:0-6019 GCA_039928635.1 Opitutaceae bacterium
GAACTTGCATTAGCCACGAGCCATGCGGACAGTAATTCTGACCCAATTTCACTCTTAAAAGCACGTTCCGAACTTCATCGCCAGCTCCGCCTACCGATCAGTTTGGCCGTTGTGGTTTAAGACATTAAGTCATCCGTTTTCGTATTTTCTCATTATCATGCCGCGCAAAGCCAAGCCCGCCGACACCGAACAATCCGAGGCCGTAGAGGCCGTTCTCGCCAAGACCACTCCTGTCGCGGCCACTGCTGACGGAGCACCGGGCGCCGATCTCCCCGCGGGTGGAATCAATGACAAAATCCGCAATCTGATCCGCCTCTCGAAAGAGCAGGGTTATCTTACGTTCGACGACATCAACGAAGCGCTGCCGGAGTCAGTCGAGAACCAGGAGGAAATCGATAACGTCCTTTCGATTTTGCAGAATCTCGAGATCGAGATTCTCGAACCGGATCAAGTCGAAGACTACAAAGCGCGTCAGGCTGAGACGGAAGAGGAGGAAAGTCGCACCTCCCAAAACGACATCCTCGATGACCCTGTCCGGATGTATCTGAAGCAAATGGGCCAGGTCCCGTTGTTGACGCGCGAACAAGAGGTTGAAATTTCGAAACGCATCGAGAACGCCGAATTAAAAGCTCAGGAAGCATTGTTTCAGGCATCCGCGATCGGAAACTACATCGGCACGCTGGGAGCGAAGCTGCTCAATCGCGAAGAACGTTTCGACCGGGTCGTCATCGACAAAAAAATCGATTCACGCGAAGCGTATTTCAAAGGCCTGCCGAAACTCGTGGAAAGCACGCAAAAATCCGAGGCGGTCACGGCGGAAGGTTGGGACGAATATCTCAAGGCGAAGAGTGAAGCGGAGAAAAAGAAAGTTCTGTCGAAATTCAAAAAGCGTGAGTCTGCCCTGCGGGCGAACTTCTCGAAGTTTTTCTTCAAACTGAAAGTGTATGAGGAGTATCTCGAAGCGCTGCGTCCGACGCTCGAAGAAATCGAGTCGCTCCTGCAACAACTCGAACGCGCAAAACATCCGAAGACGAAGAAGGACGTGACGATCGACGTGAAGGCGGTCAACGCACGCCTGAAACAAATCGAAGCCGCCCAGCGGATCGCGCCGGCCGACCTCCTGAAGGTGGTCGCGCAGACCTTCGTGCACGTTCGCGAAGCGCACAAGGCAAAGACGGAGATGGTGGAGGCAAATCTTCGCCTCGTGATTTCCATCGCGAAGAAATATACGAACCGCGGTCTCTCGTTTCTCGACCTCATCCAAGAGGGCAACATGGGCCTGATGAAGGCCGTGGAAAAATTCGAGTATCGCCGCGGCTACAAGTTTTCCACTTACGCCACGTGGTGGATTCGCCAGGCGATCACTCGTTCAATCGCCGACCAGGCGCGGACCATCCGCATCCCGGTGCACATGATCGAGACCTTGAACAAGGTCATGCAGGTGCAGAAGCAGCTCCTTCAGGAATACGGCCACGAGCCGACCCCGGACGAAGTGGCCGACGAGATGAATCTGCCGGTCGAACGCGTGCAGCAAATCATGAAGATGGCCCAGCAGCCCATCTCACTGCAGTCGCCCGTCGGTGATGGCGACGACACCAGCTTCGGCGATTTCATCGAAGATAAATCCGCCGAGAATCCGTACGACATGACGGCCTATTCACTCCTCCGGGAGAAAATCGTCGATGTCCTCGATTCCCTGACTGAGCGCGAACGGCGGGTACTGTCATTACGCTTTGGATTGATCGATGGCTACAGCCGGACCCTCGAGGAAGTCGGCAAGCAGTTTAAGGTGACTCGCGAGCGCATCCGCCAAATCGAGGCGAAAGCGTTGCGCAAGATGCGCCATCCAACGCGCATCCGTCAGCTTCACGGCTTCTTTGACGCGGAGCAGATCGATAATGCGCAAAACCTCCTGAAGATCGCAGCCACCAACCGTCCAGGGGCACCGGCTGCTCCGAGCGCTCCCATTCCGGCTGGGAGCATTCCGGGATTTCCGTTTCCAAAACTCTGAGCCGCGGATGCCGCGGAACGTTTAAGTCCTGGCCTGCTGTCCGCAAAAGTCGCTTTCCCGCTGGACAGCCTCAAACCCCAGCCTACGTTACCCGACCATGACTGATTCCCTTGCAATTTTCGCCGCCGTTATGGGCATGGGTGGAACCGAACTCATCATCATTCTGGTGATCCTGCTCGTTCTTTTTGGCGGTTCGAAATTGCCCGGCCTCGCGAAAGGTTTGGGCCAGTCGATGAAAGAATTTAAAAAGGCTCAGCGGGACGACGAAGTCGACGCACCCATTGAAAAGAAGGCGGAGCCAACGAAGACTCACGGCGGCACCAACTGAGCGATCCACTCCCTCGATTCCAAGCGCGCCATTCGGCGCGCTTTTTTTTGTCCGCTTATCCGGCAATGATTGAATCTTCGGCCTGTTCCTCCAGCCAAAGTTTGAATTCGCGGATTTGCACGGGCGTCCCAAGCACCAGCAACTCGTCGTTGGCTAGAATCGTTTCGTGAGCGCTGGGATTCAGCACGCGCTGGCCGCCGTGATTTACCCCGGCGATTTGTACGCCATGCTTCTGAGCGGGCGACAGCTCTCCGAGCGTGTGGCCCGCGGCGCGACTCCAGCCGGGCACCATCAACGACTGCATCCAGACTTCCTCGAATTGAGAATCCAGCACGGCCACCCCGGTCACCTTCACGAGGGCATCGCGACCCGCCCTGACTTGATCGGCCGTACCGAGCAGCAGCACTTTATCGCGCGGGTACAGGATCGAGTCGGGAGGAGGCAGCGGAATCATGAACCCCTGCCGCTCGATCCCGACCACCGAGCATCCGAAGCGGGCGCGCAAATCCAACTCCGTGATTTTCTTTCCCTGTGAGTCCGCCAAATCGGGCAGCACACAATCGATGATTTGGAGGTTCCAGTCGCTATGCGGCTGCAACCAGGGAGCGGTCGTCGCGTTCATCTTCCGGTCACCTGTCTCCATGATGCTGTGCAGCTCAACTTCGAGCTGACTGTGCCAAAAAACCAGTTGTCGGCGGAGCAAGAGCAAGGCCGCCAGCGCGATCAGTCCACTGGAGAGCAACAACCATCTCGCCGTGCCTTCGGTGGGAAGAATCGCCGCCAGCCAAAGAAACATGCCGCCCGCGGCGAGGATCTTGAGCGTGGCTTCAACGATTGGCGCCAGACGAGACGCCCGCGGATGCCCCGTCGTCGAGACCTGCGCAAAAAGCAAAGCCAGCGCGGAGCAATTCCGCCAGATCGCCACCACTGGCGCCAGCACCACCAGACACAGGGCAACCCAAAACATCACTTCGGGTCCGTTCCGAAAAAGCCAGTTGGGGTCCACCGAGCGCCGGATGGCTTCAAAGATGAGGTCTGCGAACAGCAGCAATCCGGTAACGAACAGCGCTTCCACTCCGATCTGGAAAAACCGCTTGCGGCTGAGCTGCCAGAGCTTGTTCCGCTTTTGCTGACGCCGGAAACGGTCGAGCCAGCCGTGATAGGCTCGCAGCCAGTCCTGCAGCCAGCGCGGTTGTTGTCCGATGACTTTGTCAGCAATCGCCGCCGAACGACGAATCAACAGCGGGGCGGCCAGCGTGGTGAGCAACGAGACACCCACCGCCAGCGGATAGAACTTCGGGGGGACCAAACCGGGAACGACCGCCGTCCCGACACCAAGTTGGGCAATGATAAAAGAAAACTCCCCGATCGGTGTTGCCGTCATGCCCGCCCGCAGAGCGTCCCGCATCGGCGTCCCAATCAACACCAAGCCGGTCGAAACCGCGAACGGCCGCGCGAACAGGGTGAAGGCCGCCACGCCGATGATGAGACCCGCCTGTAGCCACAGTTCCCCCACGTCGATCTGCATTCCAATCGCGACGAAAAACACCGCGCTGAAAACATCCCGCATCCCTTCGAAAGTCCGCTCGACCTGATGGCGGTGGGACGTTTCGGCGACGATCGTGCCGAGGAGAAACGCCCCCAGGGCCAGCGAATAACCCGCTCGTGTTGCCACCACGGCGAGAACGAAAAGCAGCGCGGCAAGACCGAGTGTCTGCAGCTCCTCATCCGCCGAAATGCTCAACCGCCTCAGCAGCCAGGGCACCAGCAACAGCCCGACGACTCCCGCGAGGACGACGAACGCCCCCAGGGTCAGCAAGGTTTCCCCGAGCCCGGCGGGATCGATGTGCGCCCCTCCCACCCTCGCGAGCGATCCGAGGAGCGCGAGCATTACCACCGCGACAACGTCCTCCAAGATCGCCACCCCCATTGCCAGCTGACCCGAGTGTTCGTGATTCGCACCGGTCTCGTGCAAAATTTTTGAGATGATCGCGGACGACGAGACCATCAAAATCCCCGCGAGAAAAAGCGTCTCCGTGCTGCTCCAACCCAGCGCCGCCCCCAGCACGCGTGTCAGATAATACATGATCAGGGCGCCGCCAAACGTCGCGAACATCAGCCCGAATCCGAGTCGTTGCAGCTTGCGCAAGCTCAGCTTCAATCCGATCGAGAACATCAGAAACACGAGCCCCAGCTGCGCGAGCGCCTCGATGCTGCCGACTTCGTGCACGAGGGAAAATGGCGACGATTTAGGGCCGAGCACCATGCCCGCCGCCAGAAAACCCACGACCACGGACAGCCCAATCCGCTGGCAAATCCAGCCCACCACTCCCGCCACCACGAGGACAACCGCGAGATCTTGGATGAAATTCAGGCCGTGCATGGTCGGGTTGACCACGAAAACGCGGCGAAGTGCGCATTCCGTCAAGCCCTCCAACCCGAATGCGGGTTGCGCGTAAACGACCTCACGTGTTCCACTTTCCTCCCGCCCCCGACGTATTTCCCTCGTTGACACTCCGAGGGCGCGACGATTCGTTCCCGTCGGCGGCAACGCGGCCGCTCCGTCCCCGCTTACGACACTATGGCCAATATTTTCGGCTACTTTTCCAACGACATCGGCATCGACCTCGGCACCGCCAACACGCTCGTTTACGTCAAAGACAAAGGCATCGTCCTCCGGGAACCCTCCGTCGTCGCGCTCGATACCGTCAGCCGAAAAGTTCGCGCCGTGGGCGATGAAGCCAAGCGCATGCTCGGGCGCACCCCCGGAAACATCACCGCGATCCGTCCGATGAAGGACGGCGTCATCGCCGATTTCGACGTCACCGAAGCGATGCTGCGTTATTTTATCCGCAAAGTTTCCAGCAACTCTTTTCGGGCTCCGCCTCGCGTGGTGATTGCGATCCCGTCCGGCATCACCGAGGTGGAAAAACGCGCCGTCAAGGAATCAGCCATGCACGCGGGCGCACGTGACGTGATCACGATTCCGGAGCCGATGGCCGCGGCGATCGGCGTCGGCCTGCCGATCGATGAGCCGGCGGCCAACATGATCGTCGACATCGGCGGCGGCACGACGGAGATCGCGATCATTTCGCTCAACGGCATCGTGTTTTCGAAATCGATTCGGGTGGCCGGCGACGAACTGGACAGCGCGATCATCAACTACATGAAGCGCGCCTATAATCTGCTGATCGGCGAACGCACGGCGGAAGAAATCAAATGCCGCGTGGGATCCGCCTATCCGCTCGACGATGAGCTGACGATGGAAGTCAAAGGCCGCGATTCCGTGGCGGGGCTTCCCAAGACCATCCACATCACCTCCCAGGAAATCCGCGAAGCATTGGCCGACACGATTTCTGCGATCGTGGATGCGGTCCGCACCACACTCGAACGCTGCCCGCCGGAACTCTCCGCCGACCTGGTCGATCGTGGTTTCGTGATGGCTGGTGGCGGCGCGCTCATCCGCGGCATCGACAAACTTCTCAGCGAAAAAACTGGTTTGCCCGTGACCGTGAGCGACGACCCGCTCTCGGCCGTTGCCAATGGCACGGGCGCGGTGCTCAACGATCTCTCGTGGTTGATGCAGAACGTCTGAGTGACCGAGGTAGGGCGCGTTATCCCTAACGCGCCGCTCAGGATGTGCGCTTCCTCTCAACCTCGGCGGGTTAAGGATAACCCGC
>JBDSSU010000338.1:0-9941 GCA_039928635.1 Opitutaceae bacterium
ATCGGCCCGGTGCTCGAAATTGAACAACGCGTCCCCCTCAACCGCTATAGCACGCGGCTCGCGCTCTATCGTCTGCCGGCTCCGGAAAACGCCGAGGCCGACGTCGCGCGCGTGGCGGAACGCTACCGTGTCCAAGCCGTCACCGAGACCCGATCGGTCCGCCAGCTGGCGTGGGGCACCCTCGTCGTTGTCGTCGGCGCTCTGATTTGGATCGTGATCTGGGCGATCTCGGTGGCGAAGCGGGGGTGAAGGCGGTCGGTCCGTTGGGGAGAAATTGGGAGCGATCGACTTTTCGCCCGCCGCAGCGCCTTCCGGCTTTCCTCGGTCGGACTTTGCGGTGAAGTCTCGTCTGATCATCCGTCGCATGCCCTCGACCTCTCGTCGCACCGCCGTCTTCACCGAATCGCTCATCCGTGAGATGACCCGTGTTGCCCAGCAACATGGCGCGATCAACCTGGCTCAAGGTTTCCCCGACTGCGATCCGCCTCCCGCGCTCGTCCAGGCGGCGAAAGACGCGATGGACGCGGGACGGCATCAGTATGCGATCACGTGGGGCGCTCCGGAATTGCGTGACGCCCTCGCGGCGAAACTCAGACGTTGCACGGGTCTCAGCGTCGATCCCCTGCGCGAACTCGTCGTCACTTGCGGCGCCACGGAGGCGATGATGGTCGCGATGATGACCGTCTGCGATCCTGGCGACTGCATCGGTCTCTTCTCTCCCTTCTACGAAAACTATAACGCAGATGCGATTCTCACCGGCGCGACGCCGGTCCACGTGCCGCTCCATCTGCCGCATTATCGCTTTGATCCGGCCGAACTCCGGGCCGCCTTTGAACGTGGCCTGAAAGCCTTCATCCTCTGCAATCCCTCCAACCCCTGCGGTCGCGTCTTTACCCGCGAAGAACTGGAGCAGATTGCCGCGCTCGCCGAAGAGTTCGATACCTTCGTGATCACCGACGAAGTGTACGAACACATCGTGTTCGATGGGCGGAAACACGTTCATTTCGCCACCCTGCCCGGGATGGCGGCGCGGACGTTGTCGTGCTCCTCGCTCTCGAAAACGTTTTCCATCACCGGCTGGCGCCTCGGCTATCTTTACGCGCCCCCGGCGATCATTGCCCAGGCTCGCAAGGTGCACGATTTCCTCACCGTCGGAGCGGCGGCGCCGCTCCAGCACGCGGTTGTCACCGCGCTGAATTTTCCGGCGAGCTACTACGACGCGCTCGCGGCCGAATACGCGAGGCAACGCGATCTGCTCTGCGGTTATCTCGATCAAACCGGCCTCCGCTATACGCGTCCGGAGGGAGCCTATTTTGTGATGGTGGACGTCTCGCCGCTTGGCTTCGCCAACGATGTCGAATGCGCACACTGGATGGCTAGGGACATCGGTGTCGCCCCCGTGCCTGGCTCCAGTTTCTTCCCGCATCCGGAGAACCGGTACGTCCGCCTCAACTTCGCCAAAAAGCCCGCGACTCTTCACGCCGCCGGCGAGCGTCTTTTGCGGCTTCGCTCGGGTTAAACAGGTTCGCGAAAGTACCTGCGGAAGCAGCGATCTGAACCATCCATCCTCTGAGTTGGTCTCGCGAAGGAAGCGAAGGAGAAGAAGCGGGCATCACGTGTTGCTAACCCGCACGCATCACACCTTTCGTGAAGATTTTTTTGCCACAGAGAGCACAGAGCACAGAGCGCAGACACAGAGTTCACAGAGCCAAACATCGTGTTCTACTCTGTGGCCTCTGTGTCCGAGCTCCGTGTACTCTGCGGCTCATGCCTTGGTTGAATTTTGGTGTGAGTTTTTCGGGTTGAGCCGGTGGTGCCGATCCCCAACGCGCGGGACTCGGGCTGTTACGCGGAGATTCCTAACAAGACATGGCGCCGCAGAAGTCGGCCGGCGGAAACCATCGTGGACTGGAACTGATTCCCGCGAGACCTGAGCCGAACAGCGAAGATGGGAGTTCCCGCATTGAACATCGGGCCGGGCACCGAGTCTCACGTGTCGCTTATCTTATGACTGCCGTACGGTGGGGACTGGTTTTGGTTTCGCTCGGGCTGATTCTGCCGCGACTTTTGGGCGGCGATGCGCCCGCCACGACTGACACGAGCGAGCCACGGGTTGGCTCCGGGACGGTGGCGCCGATCTCAAAGGACGCCTCCACCTCCAACCTGGCGATTGCTCCCAAGCCCGCCATCAGCGTCGGGGCCAGAGGCCAGGCAAAATCTTCCGCACAAGTTCGGGCCGCCGTTCTCGAAGGATTTTCCTATGGCTCTTCGGTGCTGGAGAAACGCCGTGAGCAATCCTCTCCGGTTTTGGTTCTGGCGCAGCCCGAGCCGAATGACTCTGACGTGGTGGTCATGGCTAATTTCGAAGTTGCCGCCCGCGTTTATGAGCGAGGCCTCCCCGCGGCCATTGCCAATTGGAGGGATCCGAGTCCCCAAAACGACGGCCGGTTTGGGACGGGCATGCATCAAAAAGATTTCGGCAAAGTGCGCGCGTCGGTTGTCACCATCCTGTACGTCCCGATTCTTTTTGGGATTAGCTGGTGAGGCGCAGCGGGTCGCTCGCCCTCCTGATCGGATCCACCTATCGGGGACGGCAGCGTGATCCGCGGTTGTGGCAACAACCCACTCACCCTCTTGAATCACGGTTCTCTCGAATCGCTTTCTGCGGGTTGCCCGCCTGCTCAGTTCTCACTCGAGCCCGCTCAGGGTTTCGTTGAGTTCGCGGCGACGCGGGGCGAGTAGGCTCCGGTAGCGGTCCCAGATTGCGGCGCCGATCATTGCTCCAAGCACGGCGATGAATCCGCTGCCCAGCGCTGCACTGAACCCTGGAATTTCGCCCGCGAAATATCTCGCCAGGAACAGGCCGCCGCCGATCGCCACCACGGTCGGAATCGCAACGGCGGCAATCCGCGCGTTTTGGATTTGCAGCTCGATGGTCCGCAAAGAGGCGGCGAGTGAATCCCGCAGCGTGCCGCCGCTCTGCGCGATCTCACGGCGCGTCGCACGAGCCGACTCCAGCGCGCGCATGAACAACGCCACGTACAGCGCCGAGCCGATGAGCTGGCTGACGAGCGTGAGGGGCGTGAGCGGTTTAATCCCGGCGAGATGCGCCGCAATCGCGGTGATCCAGCCCAGGATCAGCAGCGAGACCGCGATCACAATGGCGCCGCGGAAACGGCGCTCGGCCGAGCGCACTTCGGCTTCGAGGCGCGCGATCACGGTGGCAATGGGCACCGCGGGAGCGGCAACGCTCTGTTTGTCCCAGGCGTGTTCGAGGCGGTTAAGGTCCATGGTGAGTTTCCTTTTTTTCGGAGAGCCAGCGCTTGATGCGGTGCAGGCGGACGCCGACGTTGTTTTCTGTCAGCCCGGTGACTTCGCCAATTTCCCGGTGGCTCAATCGGTCGAGCTGAAGCAGGAGCACGGTGCGATCGGCCGGAGGCAGCTCGCGGATCAACGCGTACAGCCAGTCGAGTCGTGCGTTGTCCGTAGTGGCGTCGTCCGCTTCAAGCGTGAGCTGCGGACATTGCTCGAGAGCCGCGAGCTTGTGTCCGTAGCGGCGTTGCGCGCGATTCCAGTTCAACGCCCGGTTGTTCGCGACGCGGTAGAGGAAGGTGGAAAGCTTGGAAGTCCCGTCGAAGGACGGGAGCGCTTGCCACGCCGCGAGGAGCATTTCCTGCACGAGATCATCCCGATCCGCTGGCAACGTGAAGGCATACGCGGTTTTCAGAAAGATGCCGAGATGCTGCTTCATGGCCTCGGCGAACAAAGCTTCCCGTTTGGCAGGCTCCATGGGCGGCGTATCAGGTTTAGACGGCCGCGGGGCGGCGGGCGGTGTCGCGGTGGATCATCACGACGGCGGAGCAGATCAAGGCGACAGAGAGCGCGATCCACCAGACTGGAAACAAATCGGCGAGAGGGTTAAAGGGCGCGCCCCCGGCGCGATCAAGCTGCTTGGCCGCGAGGTGGAAAATCGGCGCGAGGGCGAGCCCCGCGGTGATGTTGAACGTGCAGTGACACAGCAGACTCGGGAGGAGTGAGCCGCTGCGCAGCACCAGCCAGGAAAAGAGGCATGCGATCGGGAACGCATTGAGGTAGGCCCAGCCGGCAGGAACGATGTGAGTCGCGGCAAAAACGGCGGACGGCACAGCGACCGCAACCCAAACCTGCGCACGCCGCCGGAGAAGTCCCTGAAGGAAACCGCGGTAAACAATTTCCTCGAGCAGTGGTCCGACGAATCCGCTGGTGATTAGGAACGCGAGCGGGTGAAAAGGAATGGCGCTCATCTTCGCCAGCGCTGCTTCCGAGGGCAGAAAATACGCGCCGAAAATCATGAAGGGAGCGATGAGGCCGATACCGAGCAGCACAGAGCAGAGGGCCGTGCGAACGGAGATGCGCGCGAAGGGCAGGAGGGGCGCGGCGGGAGTGCGACGGGCCACCGGGGTCGACGCCCGGTTCGTCGGAAGAGCGAGGGCAGAGGTGGTCATCGAAGCATTAATACCCGCTGCCGTTGAAATCTTACACGTGACCAAAATAAAGTGGGACGACAGACGATGGTTGCCATCGGAATCATCGGAGCTCTCACCGCGCGCTTTCAGCCGCAGGGAATGGCCCGCACGTTATTCGCGATGGCGTCAGCCCTGGCCCTAGTCCCCGTCATTGCACTGATGATTCGCCAGAACGATTTCAGTCCAGGGGTGACGCAGGTGTTCGTTTTGAACGCGTGCTTCGTCCTGCTGTTGGTCGGTTCGGCGTTTTTGTTTCGGCGCGCGGCAGGTCAACGGAGCGGAGCCCGATCGCGGATGATCGATTAGGCGGATTAAGAACTGAGCTCAGAAAAAGGGTCAGCGTTCGCGCTCGGAGTATCCCGGTTCATCGTGCCGCCCCGTGGTTCAATTGCACGGATCCGGACTAGTGACCCACAGCGTATAGATCCGCTGCCGTTGAGTCCCGCACACCTCTTGACACCCTGATACCGGAGTTGAGTCTCGCATCCAATTGTCGTCGCTGAGCTGACATCAACCCAGGTCGAGGAGAGGTGTCTGGAGCACCACGGTCGGACCACTCGATCCCCAGATTTATCATTACGCCTACTTGGTTGACGGCCTCCGGATCATCGATCCGAACAACGCCTACGGCCAGCGCGGGGCGGGAACCGGCATGACGACGATCTTCGAGGTCTACGGGCGACTCCCGCCTATTACGACGTGAAGCCCGTCCCGCATGGTGAGATTCGGGTGATCTGGTACGAATCGAGAAGCGTGGGCGGGCCGCGCAGTTTCCGGGTTTATCTGCCGCCGGGCTATGAGACGGGCAACGTGGAGTACCCGGTTCTCTACCAGTTGCACGGTTCGGCTCAGAGCGAAAACGATTGGTCGGAAGTCGCCCGGGCCGACTTCATTTTGGACAACCTGATCGCGGAACAGAAAGCTCTCGAAGGCGCTGACCGACAGCAAAATTAAGAACACCTTCGTCGAGACCGAGGGATTCCACGAGTGGAAGGTATGGCGCTTCTGTCTGCACGAATTCGCATCGCAGCTGTTTAAGTAGAGGCCCTGGCAAAACGTCACCCCTAGGCAAGCAGCGAATCCAAAAGAGGTCATGTCGGATCGAACCCGTTTCAATGGCCACGGTTGCCAAGCGCGTGCCGCGGGTTTGAATGAGGTGATGTCATTTCGAGCGCGACACCCCTTTCCACTATGCAACTGAACCTCTCGGGGCAGGGTGTTGCGGTGTTTGGTTCGTCGAACGGCATCGGTCGGGCCATCGCGGAGGGGTTCGCCGCCGAGGGCTGTTTGGTGCGGGGATTTGATCGTGCCCCCCATCCGGGCATCGCGACCACGGAGGGCGATGTCACTTCGCTCCCGCAGGTGCAGGCTTTTGCGGAAAGCTTCCCGGTGGTGGATCACGTCGTTTATTCGGTTGGGGTGGGGTCCGGTAAATTTGGATTTCCGTTCTGGAAACTGGATCCGGCCGACTGGGCCCGTGTCCTCGACATCAACCTCATCGGCGCCGTAAACGTGGCGCATGCTTTCGTATCCGGCCTGACGACACGCGGGCGTGGGTCCATCCTCTTCCTCGTTTCGGTGGCGGGCCAGATGGGCTCGCAGACGGACCCGCCGTACAGTGCGGCCAAGGCGGGTCTGATCAATTTCATGCAGTGCGCCGCCAAAGACCTCGCGCCGCATGGAGTCCGCGTTAATGCGCTCTCCCCGGGCATGGTTCAGACCGGGTTGAACGAGGCCGTCTGGGCGACCGGCCAGAGCCGGCTTCCGGAAGCCGAGCGTCAGAGCTACGCCGCTTGGGCCGGCGAGAAAATCCGCAAGGTGTCGCCGCTCGGACGCTGGCAGACGCCGCCGGAATATGCGGCGATGGCCGCCTTCCTCGCCTCCGACCACGCGAGGAATATTACCGGCCAGACAATCAACATCGACGGTGGCCAGGTGATGCACAGCTGAACGGTGGTGGGACGGACCGGGCTGGCGCGCAGGCGGAAACACGAAACTTCGGTAGCGCCAGCGCATCTCGCGTGGCGCGTTGCTCGTTGCGACCTGACCCGACCTGGCCCCGACGGATCGCTCACCAAGTGCGCTTCGCTCCGCTAAAATCAACGCCGTCACCACCGCTTCGGTGCGTTGCGGGGAGCTGTGCGGGCGGTGACTGAGCGGCTGCAAATCCGCCAACTCCAGCTCCGCGTATCGCTTTAGATGATTATAGTCGGTGTTCCGGTTGATCCAAACGGGTCGCACAGATCGGCCACGAAAAAACGTCCGGCCGGCGCCAATGGATAAAGCGATTGCTCTGTTCCAGCGCGGTGGACGTTTTTCCAGCGCATCCGCCCGAAAGTTTTACCCATCCCCCGGATTGAACCGCATCCAAGTTTGGTGCTGGCGCGTAAGAGGGACAATGCGGCGCTCGAGTAGAGATGCCGGTTGAAATGACTACGACATCCCGAACTTCGCGTTGAATGTCGGGTCCTTCGTCACCCTTTCTGTTAGCACCCTCATAAAGTTATATAAACAAAAACGATCGTCATGCATTCGAACTCTAATTCTCCATGGGTCGACGGCCAGTCCTCCTATATTTCACGTCGCGGCGCGTTAAAAACTCTCGGCTTGAGTGCCGCCGGTTTGAGCGTCGCGGCGATGCTCCGCACGCCCGCTCTGGGAAAACTTGTCGGACCTCCGAACGACAATCCGGTCCTGCGTCGAAACGACTACGACATTCTGAACTTCGCGCTGAATTTGGAATACCTCGAGGCGGAATACTACACGTACGCCACCACCGGCTTGGGCATTGAGGCAGCGGGGGCGGGCGTGACCGGAACGGGCGTTTTAGGGCAGACGACGGTAAAAGCTAATCCGATGGTGCCTTTCGCTACTCAAGCCATTCGTGAATACGCGAATGAGATCGCGGCAGACGAGCTTCAGCACGTTAACTTTTTGCGCGCAGCGATCACCGCCCTGGGTGGACAACCGGTGGCGCGTCCGGCGATCAACCTTCAGGATAGCTTTATGACTGCAGCGGAGCTCGCCGGCCTCGGCAGCGGCTTCGATCCCTTCGCCAATGAGGTCAGCTTCCTGATCGGAGCCTTTGTTTTCGAGGATGTAGGCGTGACCGCTTACAAGGGCGCAGCGCCTCTCATCGGCGGCAAAGACGTGCTGGAAGCGGCGGCCGGCCTTCTGGCCGTTGAGGCGTACCACGCGAGCGCCGTCCGCCTGTTGCTTTACCAGCTCGGCGATGCCACCCGGGCCGCTGCTCAAGCCATCTCCGATCTTCGAGATACGGCGGCTGGCTCCGAAAAGGACCAGGGCGTCGTCCTCGACGGAATGGCGAACATCGTGCCGACAGACGGCGATTCGCTTGCCTTCAGCCGGAGCGCCCGGGAAGTCCTCAACATCGTCTATCTCGGTGGCGCTTCGAGCGGTGGATTCTTTCCCAATGGATTGAATGGCACGATCCGCTAAGGAATCGCCGCGGCGGACGGAGTGCCAAATCGTTCAACGGCAAGGGTGGGCTTTTGCGAGATGATATCAAAGCTCACCCGTTTCCTCTGATCCGCGATCGTTTCACATCGCTCGTAATCTGGCCGGCGTTCGCCCTTGGCGTCGCCGGCTTTTTACTGGATCGACCTTACCTACCTACCTAAATCGCGGCCGCTGCATCGCGTGTCGCCGGGGCAAAACCAATTGCTGCGCTGAACTCAAAACGCTGGGCGTGCACATCGACAGTGGCATGCGCCCGCTTATCACCATCCCAGCCCAAAAACTTCACTGCTCCAACAAGCTCGACTATGAACAGCTCGCGCTTGTCGAAACGCTCGGAATTGGAGCGCACGCGGTGGAACGTGCGGAAGTGAAGTCCGACGATTTCGTCCTCGTGATCGGCGCCGGCCCCATCGGTCTGAGCGTGATTCAATTCGTGCTGATCACGGGCGCCACGCCCGCCGTGATGGACGTATGCGAATCGCGGCTCGCATTTTGCCGCGATCAATTGGGCGTGAAGCACGCGTTTAGCCCGCCGGAAAATATCGCGGAGTGCCTCAAGCGAATGGGCGCCGGTGACCTGCCCACGATGGTCATCGATGCCACCGGTAATCCAAAATCGATGGCGAGCACCTTTGACTTACTGCAGCAATCGGCGCATCCCGACCCATCATCGATCGGGTCGCTTCAGATCGAAGCGTTCCGTCGTGCGCGTATACGTTTCCCCTCCCAAGCGACCGACCAGATCCAATCTTGCCGGGTCGGCTTTTCCACTGGCATCGAGCACCGCATCGCTGACATGGACGAGTAGAATTCGGCCGAAAATCACATTGGCCGCCAGCGGCCCCTCGCCGATCAGGACGATGCGGTCGAGCACACATTCAAAGCTCACCGGCGCGTGCGCGACGCGCGGCGGGCGAACCCGTTCGGATGGCGTCGCAACCACCTCAAATCTCTCGAACTCGCTTTCCCCGTGCGGAAGAAGTGCCGCCGTGGCGTTCATCGCCTCGGCGAGCACAAAGGGCACGAGATTCACCACAAACTCCCCGGTATCTTCAATGTTCCGAACCGTCCCTTTCTTGACGCCATCGCGCGTGTTCACGGGCACGAACAATAATGTCGGCGGATGGGAGGTCACTCCTTGGAAAAAACTGAACGGCGCGAGATTCGTTTGCCCGGCCGGTGAAAGCGTTGAAACCCACGCAATGGGACGCGGCAGAATAGTCCGCGTCATCCAATCATAAATTTCACGAGGCGGCAGAGCGGTGAAATCGACTCGCATGGCGCGGACCTTAAAACAATTTCGACGGATGAGAAGCCGCCAGCCATGACGAGGGAATCTGCCGCTTCTGTTGGCCGGTAATCTGCCAAGGTGAGTTGCCTTTTTTTGAGCGGTGCTCAGGTTCGCGCGTCACCCCACCGTGAAACGGTACTCTTCCATTCTCAGCAGGAATTTCGGCATGGCCGTTCTGGTCGTTGCACTCACAAGTTGTAACAGCGGGTATCGCGTGAAGGTCGATGCGGTGAGCCGGCCGCAAGCAGAGCCGGCGATCGCTTACCGAATTAAGACGAGCAATCCCGATTTGGACCCCGACAGCCTCCGCTACAAGGAAGCCGAACGCTTTGTTAAGACGGCGCTTTCCGGCAAAGGACTCTACGAAGCGCCGAAGCCGGAGATGGCCGACATGGTCGTGAACCTGGACTACGGGATCAGTCCGCCGAAAGTCTCCCAGCAAATGCGGCGTGAACCGATTTTTGCCACCATCCCCGGAGCCATCAGCACCCAAGTGGTTCAAGTCGGAGTAGATAAGAGCGGGAATCCGATTTACAGCACGATCACCGTCCAGGAACCCTCTCGCACGGAATACATCGGCGACCGCGAATACATGGAGACGATTGTCACCTACGAAAAATATCTTCGTCTCACCGCGCGCGAAAACAAACCGGCGGCCGAGGGTC
>JBDSSU010000339.1:0-9475 GCA_039928635.1 Opitutaceae bacterium
TCGAACTTCTCGATGCCCAGAAGTCCGTCATTGAACTTCGCGGACAGGCCGTGGGCTATGCCGCGACGTTTCATCTTCACCTCATCGAGCTTGAACGACTGCTCGGTGGGCCAGCCCAGATCGCGACGCACCGCTAACCTTCCGCCCCTTTCAAATCATGAACTGGAAACTTCTTCTCACCTTCATTGCCATCGTCGCCGTGGGCGGCGCGGGCGCCTACATCATCCTTCACAAAGGCTCCGCCCAATCCGCCGCGGGCGATCACGGCCACGACCACGGCGCTCATGATGAGCACGCCGAAGCGGAGGCCGCCAAAGGCCCGCATGGCGGGCGTCTCCTCCAGGACGGCACCTTCACCGTCGAACTCGCGATCTTCGAGCAGGGCGTGCCGCCGGAATTCCGCGCGTGGTTCACCTCCGCGGGCAAGCCGGTCGGCGCCAGCGCCGTGAAACTCGAAGTGGAACTCAAGCGTCCCGGTGGCACCATCGACCGCTTCACCTTCACACCCGAGGGTGACTACGCGCGCGGCAGCGCCGAGGTCGAAGAGCCACACTCGTTCGACTACTCCATCGTCGCGGAGCATGCGGGGATTTCCCACGTCTGGGAATTCGCCGCGCCCGAGATGCAGGTCACCATCGGCACCGACGCCGCCAAACGCGCCGGCGTCGCCGTCGAACCCGCGGGCCCCGCGACGATCGTCGATGCGCTCGCGGTTTACGGGCAGGTGAAACTCAACGCCAACAAGATCGCCCGCGCCGTGCCCCGGTTCGCCGGCATCGTGCGCGAAGCGCGCAAGGCCATCGGCGACACCGTCGCCGCCGGCGAAGTCGTCGCCGTCGTCGAGACCAACCAGTCGCTCGTCTCGATCGAAGTCAAAGCGCCCATCGCAGGTGTGATCGTCGACCGCGACGTGAACGCCGGCGAAACCGTCACCGACGCCGCGACGCTCTACACCATCGCCGATCTTTCCGACGTGTGGATCGATCTCAACGTTCCCAAGCGCGACCACGCCCGCGTGAAAGTTGGCCAGCCCGTGACGATCCTCGCCGACGACGGCGGCGAACCGGTGAGCGGCAAAATCGACTGGATCGCACCCACCGGCTCCGCCGAAGCGCAGACGCTCACCGCGCGCATCGTTTTGCCGAACCCGGAGCAGCGGTGGCGCCCCGGCCTGTTCGTGAAGGCTGAGGTGACGATGGCCTCGACCGCGGTTCCCATCGCCGTGAAAGCGTCGGCGCTCCAGACGCTCTTCGATTTCACCGTGGTGTTCTCCCAGCACGGCGAGATTTACCAAGCCCGCCCGCTCGAGCTGGGCAGGCGCAGCGGGGACTACGTCGAAGTGCTCAAAGGCCTGAAAGCCGGCGAACGCTACGTGACGGAGAACAGTTTTCTCATCAAGGCCGACATCGGGAAATCCGGCGCCTCACACGACCACTAAGCTAAGCCACTCGCAGCTGCACCGAACTCCTCCGTCATGCTCGAAAAAATCATTCTCTTCTCCATCCGCCAGCGGTGGCTCGTCCTCGTCGTCACGCTCGGGATGTGCGCGCTCGGCGTCTTCAACTATCGCCAGCTCCCGATCGATGCGGTGCCCGACATCACGAACGTCCAGGTGCAGATCAACACCGAAGCACCCGGGTTCTCCCCGCTCGAAGCCGAACAACGCGTCACCTATCCCGTCGAGACCGCGATGGCGGGCCTGCCGATGCTCGACTACACGCGCTCGCTTTCGCGCTACGGACTCTCGCAGGTGACGGTGGTTTTCAAAGACGGCACCGACATCTACTTCGCGCGCCAGCTCATCAACGAACGCATCCAGGAAGTGAAATCCCAGCTGCCCCCCGGCCTCGAGCCATCGATGGGTCCGATCTCCACCGGCCTCGGCGAAATTTTCATGTTCACCGTCGAGCCCAAAGACGGCGCGAAAAAAGCCGACGGCCAAGCCTACACGCCGACTGACCTCCGCGAGATCCAAGACTGGGTCGTTCGTCCTCAGCTCCGGAATCTTCAGGGCGTGACGGAAGTGAACACCATCGGCGGGTTCGTGAAACAGTTTCACGTGAACCCGCGCCCGGACGATCTGCTCGGCTACAGCCTCACGCTGCGCGATGTGATGGATGCGCTCACGCGCAACAACGCCAACGTCGGCGCGGGCTACATCGAGCGCTTCGGCGAGCAGTATCTCATCCGCGTGCCGGGTCAGGTTAGCGGCATTCCCGAAATCGAGAACATCGTCGTCGCCCGCCGCGCCGGCCGCCCCGTGCGCGTGCGCGATGTCGCCGATGTGGTCCTCGGCGAGGAACTGCGCACGGGAGCCGCGACCGAGAACGGGAAGGAGGTCGTGCTCGGCACGGTCTTCATGCTCATCGGCGAAAATTCCCGCGAGGTCTCCACCCGCGTTGCCAAAAAGCTCATCGAAGTGAACCGCAGCCTCCCCACCGGCGTCATCGCCAAGACCGTCTACGACCGCACGTCGCTCGTGGACCGCACCATCGCCACCGTGCAGAAGAATCTCGTCGAGGGCGCGCTGCTCGTCATCGCGATTTTGTTCCTGCTCCTCGGCAACATCCGCGCCGCGCTCATCACCGCGGCGGTCATCCCGCTCGCGATGCTTTTCACGATCACCGGCATGGTGACGAACAAGGTGTCCGGAAATCTAATGAGTTTGGGCGCGCTCGACTTCGGCCTGATCGTCGATGGCGCAGTCATCATCATCGAAAACTGCCTGCGCCGCTTCGGTCACGAGCAGCACCGGCTCAACCGCCTGCTGACGAAGCCGGAGCGCTTCTCGCTCGCCGCGTCGGCGACGGTGGAGGTGATCAAGCCGTCGATCTTCGGCGTGTTTATCATCACGGTGGTCTACGTGCCGATCTTCGCGCTCACCGGCGTCGAAGGAAAAATGTTTCACCCGATGGCGTTCACCGTCGTGACCGCGCTGATCGGCGCGATGATTTTCTCGCTGACGTTCGTCCCGGCTGCCGTGGCGATCTTCGTCACCGGCAAAGTTTCCGAGAAAGACAACCTCGTCATCCGCGGCGCGAAGGCGCTTTACCTGCCCGTGCTGCGCTTCGCGATGTCGGTGCGCCCGGCGGCGGCGCTGGTCGCCGTCGTGCTCATGGGGCTGGCGGGTCTGGCCGCTTCGAAGATGGGCACGGAATTTATCCCGAGCCTCGATGAAGGCGACATCGCGATGCACGCGCTGCGCATCCCGGGCACCAGCCTCACCCAGGCGCTCAAAATGCAGGGGGCGGTCGAGGACGCCGTGCGGGCGTTTCCCGAGGTGGACAAGGTTTTTGCAAAAATGGGCACCGCCGATGTCGCAACCGATCCCATGCCGCCGAGCGTGGCGGACACGTTCATCATACTGAAGCCGCGTGAGCAATGGCCCGACCCGACGCGCGCGAAAGAGGATTTGGTCGAGGCGATGATCGAGGCGACCGCGAAAGTGCCGGGCAACAACTACGAATTCACCCAGCCGATCGAGATGCGTTTCAACGAACTCATCTCCGGCGTGCGCTCCGATGTGGCGGTGAAAGTTTACGGCGACGATCTGGAAACGATGAACACGTCCGCGCGACAAATCGAAGCCGTGCTCAAGGCGGTTCCCGGCGCGGCCGACGTGAAGATCGAGCAGACGACCGGCCTCCCGCTGCTGACCGTGCAGCTCGATCGCGAAGCGATCGCGCGCTACGGCCTCGCGGTCGACGAGGTGCAGTCGGTCATCTCGACGGCCCTTGGCGGCACCGCCGTCGGCCAGGTCTTCGAGGGCGACCGGCGTTTCGACCTCGTCGTGCGTTTGCCGGAGAAGCTCCGCACCGATATCGACGCGCTCGGGAATCTCGCCGTCCCGCTCCCCGCCATCGACGAGGATGAGGCGCGCGTGTTGCCCGCGAAGCTGCGCGCGAAGCCCGCAGGCGGCGCGGAGCGCGCGATGATGGCGTTCGTGCCGTTGCGCGAAGTCGCGAAGATCGAAATCGCCCCCGGCCCGAACCAGATCAGCCGTGAAAACGGGAAGCGCCGCGTCGTCGTCACCGCCAATGTCCGCGGGCGCGATCTCGGAGGTTTCGTCGCCGACGCGCAGGAACGCATCACCCGCGGCGTCCAGGTACCCGCCGGCTACTGGCTGGAATACGGCGGCACCTTCGAGCAACTCATCTCCGCGACGAAGCGCCTGCAAATCGTGGTGCCCGTCGCGTTGATCCTGATCTTTGGCCTGCTCTTCATGAGCTTCGGAAATGTGCGCGATGCGTTGCTGGTTTTCACGGGAGTGCCGCTCGCCCTCACGGGGGGAATCGCCGCGCTGTGGCTGCGCGACATCCCGCTCTCCATCTCGGCGGGCATCGGCTTCATCGCGCTCTCGGGCGTCGCCGTGCTCAACGGGCTCGTGATGATTTCCTTCATCGCCTCGCTGCGCGCTGAGGGGAAGCCCATCGACGACGCCGTGGAGGAAGGCTGCCTCACGCGCTTGCGTCCGGTGCTGATGACGGCGCTCGTCGCGAGCCTCGGCTTCGTGCCGATGGCGATCGCCACCGGCGCGGGGGCCGAGGTGCAGCGGCCGTTGGCGACCGTCGTCATCGGCGGCATCATCAGTTCCACCCTGCTCACGCTCGTCGTTCTCCCGGCGATCTACCGCATGGCCCACCGCGACGGCGAGACCGTCGAAACCTAACCGCGTTTTTATCTCTCCACCTTTTTGCTCCCATGAAAACAAACCTCCGTCAGTTCCTCCTTGTCTCGATCACGCTCGCGGCCTCGGCCGTGGCGTTTGCCGCCAAGCCCATCGCCGGACCCAAGGGCGGCAAGATTCTCACCGCCGCCGCGCCGCACGCCGAGTTCTTCGTCGAGAAGAACCGGACCGTCACCATCACGTTCTACGACGCGAATCTGAAACCCGTGGCACCCGCCGGCCAGGTCATCACCGGCGTCGCCGAGGCGAAGACCGGCAAGGTCGGCCTCGAGTTCGCGACCAAGGGCGGCGCGCTCGTCTCCAACATCCCGCTCCCGGCTGGCGACGACTATCAAGTCGTCCTCCAAGTGCGCGACACCGCCAGCGCCCGCCCGAAAATCTACCGAGTGCAATTCGACGCCGCGATCTGCGGTGAATGCAAACGCGCCGAATACGCCTGCATTTGTCACGAGCACGGCGTCGACGAGACGAAGAAGTGAGTAGCCGGAGTCCAACGGTGAGTTCCGACCACGATCACTCTGAGCACGACGGCTCGTGCGAGCACCACGAGAACCGCTGGCAGACCGTCAGCCTGATCGTGTCGGGGACGCTCACGGGGGCGGGTCTGTTGCTGCGCTGGAAAACTCTGGCGCCGCCTGCCGCCATTATCGGAGTGTTCGTCGCCGCGATCGTTGCCGGCGGCTGGTTTCTGCTGCCCGCGGCATGGCGTGCCCTGCGCCACCTGCGGCCGGACATCAATCTGCTCGTCGTGATCGCGACGCTTGGCGCAGGAGTCATCGGCGAATGGGCCGAGGCCGCGGCCGTGGTTTTTCTTTTTGGTGTGGCGGAATGGCTCGAAGGCTGGGCCGACCGACGCGCCGGGCGGGCCACGCGCGCACTCCTCGAACTCGCGCCGGAGAACGCCGCCGTCCAACATCCCGACGGCACCACTATCGAGAAACCGGTCGGCGAAGTGCCCCTCGATGCCGTGGTGTTTGTCCAGTCCGGTCAGCGCATCCCGCTTGATGGCATCGTGGTGAAGGGGCGTTCCGCGGTAAACCAAGCTCCGATCACTGGTGAGTCCGTACCGGTCGAAAAAGAGGAAGGCGGGCAAGTGTTCGCCGGCACGATCAACGGCGAGGGTTCTCTTCAGATCAGAGTCACGAAGGCCGCCGGCGACACGACACTCGCGAAAATCATTCGCTTGGTGGATCAGGCGCAGAAAGAGAAAGCGCCGACGCAACGCTTCGTCGATAAATTCGCCCGCTACTACACGCCGGCTGTCACGTTCGCGGCGCTGCTGGTCTTCGTGGTCCCACCGCTTCTGTTCGGAGGGGAATGGAACGCCTGGCTCTACAAGGCGTGCGTGCTGCTGATTATTGCGTGCCCGTGCGCGCTCGTGATCTCCACCCCGGTCAGCATCGTGGCCGGCCTGACGGCCCTCGCTCGTCGCGGAGTATTGGTGAAGGGCGGCGCTCACTTGGAGGCGATCGGCCGGCTGCGCGCTCTGGCCGTGGATAAGACCGGTACGATCACCGAAGGAAAACCACGCGTGACCGAGGTCATCCCCATCGGGGACGCCACCGCTCAGAGCGTGATGCAGGTGGCGGCAGCGATTGACGATCACTCCCCCCATCCGTTAGCGCAGGCGGTCGTCGCGTACGCGCGCGAGCAGAATATTTCGTTCATGCGCGCCGAACAGTATCGGTCCAGAGCGGGCCGCGGAGCCGAAGCGGTGGTCGATGGCCATCCCCACTTCGTTGGCAATCACCGGTTCGGGCACGAAATGGGCGTCTGTACACCCGAGGTGGAGGCGAAACTTTCCGAAATCGAAAATCGCGGGCAGTCGGTGGTCGTCGTCGGTCATCGTCCGCACGATGGCTGCGCAGGAAAAATCCTCGGCATAATCGCGGTCGGCGATGCGGTGCGATCGAATGCGAAGGACGCCATCGCCGCACTCCATGCGGCCGGGATCGTCCAGATTGTGATGCTGAGCGGCGACAATCAACGCACGGTCGATCACATCGCCAAGCAGGTGGGAATCGATGAAGCCCGCGGAGATTTGCTGCCCGACGACAAAGTCACCGCGGTGCAGGCGCTGCGCGACAAGCACGGTTCCGTGGCGATGGTGGGCGATGGCGTGAACGACGCGCCGGCGATGGCGACCGCCACGATCGGGATCGCGATGGGTGCGGCTGGCACCGACGCGGCCATCGAAACGGCGGACATCGCGCTGATGCAGGACGACCTCGTGAAGATCGCCGACGCGATCTGCCTCGGCCGCCGCACGATGAACATCATTCGTTTCAACATCAGTTTCTCCCTCGCGCTAAAGGCGCTCTTTCTCGGACTCACGTTGTTCGGGCAAGCGAGCCTGTGGCTGGCGATCCTGGCGGACACGGGCGCCACGCTCCTGGTCGTCGCGAATTCGCTTCGGCTCCTCCGCGATCTCAATCGATAGTAAAGATCCCCGGGGCAAGCCCCGCGCATTCGCAGTAACTGAGGTGCCTTGACGCCGATAGTGGTCCGGGTGGACTCGTTACGGTGATTCACTGCCGGAGCGATGTCCCTACCTCTCGCGCGGTCCACCGTGGGCGATGCGCCCCCGGCCCGGAGCAGATCGTTATCCGGGCGGGGCCGCGGTCACGACGCTAGCCCGAAAAACTCACACCAAAATTCAACCCAGGCATGAGCCACAGAGGACACGGAGCTCGGACACAGAGGCCACAGAGTAAAACACGATGGTTGGCTCTGTGGCCTCTGTGTCTGGGCTCCGTCTCCTCTGTGGCTCATGCCTGGGTTCGTTGCAGGTATGATTCATTCGGGCCAGCAAGGCCGCCCTTCAATCAGGGCGCCGAAATGGAACGTTGGCGAACGCGCTCGAACCGTCCTAGGGTGACGCTAATTCATGACGACCTTCTTCGGCATCGCGTTTGAAACCTTGGTGATCCTCGCCTTGGTCCTCGCGAACGGCTTCTTCGTCGCCGCTGAATTTGCCCTCGTCAAGGTGCGGGCCAGCCAGCTCCAACCCCTGGCAAAAACGGGCGGCTGGCGCGTGAAATTTGCGCTCCGTGCGACCAAGCACCTGGATGCCGCGCTCTCCGCGACGCAGCTCGGGATCACCCTCGCGAGTCTCGGTCTGGGCTGGGTGGGCGAACCCTACATCGCAGCGCGACTCGAACCGGCGCTCAGCCAGTGGGGCATCGCCGATCCGGCGGCCGTCCATTCCATCGCCTTCGCGATCGCCTTCACGGTGATCACGTTTCTCCACATCATTTTCGGCGAACTCGCCCCCAAGTCGCTCGCGATCCAGCGCGCGAAAGGCGTCGCGCTCTGGATCTCCGCACCGTTGATGGTGTTTTACTACGTCTTCTTTCCTTTCATCTGGGTGCTCAACGGCACGGCCAATCGGTTTCTGCGTTGGGCGGGTCTCGGGCCCACCGGCGAAGGCGATCACGCGTTCAGCGCCGAGGAGTTGGAGTATGTTTTCAGCCATGCCCGGCACGCGCATCCGGGCGACGCACTCGTCAACAAACTCATGGTCCAGTCGCTGCGGGTGCGCGACACGACGGCGCAGCAGATCATGTTGCCGCAAGATCAGGTGATCGCCCTGTGGCTCGACAAACCCATCGCGGAAAATCTCCGCCTGGCGCAGACGAGCGGGCACAGCCGTTTCCCGGTGTGCGAAGGCACGATCGACAACGTGAAGGGGATGCTGCTCGTGCGTGAATGGCTCTGGCAGCTGCAGGCCCTCGGCCCCGAGGCGTCATTCACCCCGCTCGTCCGGCCGGTTCTGGAATTCGATTTCAAAACGCCGATTCACCTGATGATCGAGCGCTTTCGGATGGCGCGCAGC
Source organism: Opitutaceae bacterium (assembly GCA_039928635.1). Lineage (GTDB taxonomy): Bacteria > Verrucomicrobiota > Verrucomicrobiia > Opitutales > Opitutaceae > DATAKE01. Next base: position 8,523 of record JBDSSU010000339.1, read on the forward strand.
CATCTCGCAATCGTCCGCGATGACGCCCGCAACTTCGCCGGCATCGTGACGTTCGAGGATGTGCTCGAGGAAATCGTCGGTGATATTCGCGATGAGTTGGACATCGGCCTCGGTCCGATCCACGAGCGCCGGGAGAATTGGATCGTGGTCAGCGGCGGCCTGACGATGCGTGAACTCCAGGCGGAAACGGGCTGGTCATTCGAATGGCTGCCGCGCGAAACCGTCACGGCCTGGATCGTGCGTCATCGGGGGAGCGCGCCCCGTCGTGACGAAACCGTTACCGTGGGCGATTTTCGCTTCACGCCGCTCGAAGTGCAAGGCGACCGGCTTCGGCGGGTTCGGATCGAGCGGCCGGCGGCGAGCGACCCGGATGCGGTGGCCAGTTGATCGCGGGCCTCCGCCACGCGTAGTGAGGCATGCCGATTGCTTTCCCAACGTTTCCCTCCTGCGCCTTTCATCCATGAAACTCCACCGTTCTCTTCTTCTCTTTCTGTTCGGCGCCGTCCTCGTGACCAGTTGCTCCAAGAAAGAGCGGGCGGGAGCGAACGCCCATGCCGGTCACGATCACTCCGCCCACGCGCACGAGCACATCGCGCCGCACGGAGGCACGCCGGTGGTGCTGGGGAAGGAAGTTTATCATCTCGAACTGGTGCTTAATCGCGTGTCCGGAAAACTGAGCGCCTACGTGTTCGACGGTGAGATGGACAAATACATCCGGCTCGCGACGTCGTCTTTCGAGGTCGTTGCCACGGTCAATGGCGCAAAGCAAACGCTCACCTTCAACGCGGTCGGAGACTCTGCGACCGGAGAAAAAATCGGCGACACCGCGCTCTTCGAAGCGACGGCCGCGTGGCTGAAAACCACACCCCGTTTCGATGCCGTGCTGACGAAGATCGAGATTCGCGGAACCACCTTTTCCGACGTGGCGTTTAATTTCCCCAAGGGCAACGACA
>JBDSSU010000340.1:0-3032 GCA_039928635.1 Opitutaceae bacterium
GCCGTCGACGATTTCCTCGTTGGCCAGCACGGTGCGCAGCTCCGGACACCACCAGACAGGGCGTTCGTCCACGTAGGCCAGGCCCTTCTTGAAGAGCTGGAGGAAAATCCACTGCGTCCACCGGAAATATTTCGGATCGGTGGTGTCGACCTCGCGATCCCAGTCATAGGAAAATCCCAGGGCTTTGATCTGTCGGCGGAAATTCGTGATATTGTTCTGGGTGTTCGAAGCCGGGTGTGTTCCGGTTTTCACCGCGTGTTGTTCAGCCGGCAGCCCGAACGCGTCCCAGCCGATCGGGTGGAGGACATTAAAGCCCTTCGCGCGTTTGTACCGGGCGATGATGTCGGTCCCGGTGTAGCCCTCAGGATGTCCGATGTGCAGACCCGCTCCCGAGGGATAGGGGAACATATCGAGCACGTAATATTTCGGCTTGGTGGTGCCCGGTTCCGTGCGGAACGAATGATTTTCCTCCCAGAAAGATTGCCAGTGCGGCTCGATTTGAAGGAAGTTGTAGTCTTTGCACTTGGTAGCCATCGCGTGAAACGGGCCACAGTGAATGCCCGTTTACCTCGGTCAACCTTCGCCTTGGTCGGAAAAACTGCCCCGCGGTCCGCTCATCGAAAGGAGCGCAGTTCGCGAAAGTTAGCTCTCACCTAAACCTACGTTGCCCAGTCGGCGCAGAGGGGAGCGGCTTGGGCGAGGACTTCTTTCACGGCGGCGTCTTGGAGATCGGGGGTGTACCGAGCTTTTCCAGCATCACCATCACGGCAATGGCCTGTTTCGTGTCGTGGGTGTCAGGTCGTTTCCAGTGTGGAAAAGGGGACGCGCCATTCATGCAGGATGCGCGTGAGGTGTTCGGACTGGTCGCCGGGGGTGATGTGAGCGAACGATGCTTCGTCGGCGAGGGCGGCGACGAATTCGTTACGGCGGCGGGCGAGGTTGGTGGTGACGCGCGTTTCGGTTTCGGGGAAGGCGGAGAGGAGGAGCAGGTGTTCGGCTTCGAGGGCCGTCTGCCACTCGGGCGGGATGCGTTTGGGCAGCGCTCGCGCGGGGCAGATGATGATGGGTTGGGAGCCGCGCAGGAGGATGCGGAGACATTCCTTCTCCACCGGTGAATGGAAACCGCTGATGAGGCAGCGGCCCGCGTCGCGCCATTGCGCGGCCTGGTCGTAGGCGCGGAGGATGGCGCTGCCAGGACAGCGGGCGGAGCAAAAGAGCGCAGTCTTGGGCTCAGCGAGCCGGTTGAGATTGCCGAGAGTGGTCACGCGCTCCGGTGCGCCCACTCCCAGCCGCTCGCGCCATTGCGTCGGATGGTTGCGTTCGCCGATTTCCAGAACGCCGGGTTTCATAACCTATTTCATGTGCAGCCGGCGCGGCGGCACCCCGGTGATTTCCCGGTAGTGCGTCTTCAGGAACTTCAACAACTCCGCCTTGCTCGGGAGTTCCACCGCGTATTTTGAAACGAACAGCTGGTTGTCCATGCTCGCTGTGGCGTATTCCACCAGCGGGTGGTCTTTCTCCGTGCAGAGCAGGATGCCCACGGGCGGATTGTCGCCTGCCGCCATCATGTGCTTCCGATACCACGTCACATAGGTGTTGAGCTGGCCGATGTGCTCGTGGCGGAACTCATCCACCTTCAGTTCCACCAACACATGGCATTTCAGGATGCGGTGGTAAAAGACCAGGTCCACAAACCCGCGCGTCTTGCCGATGACGATGCTCTTTTGCTGGGCTTCGAGACAAAACCCGTGCCCCAGCTCCAGCAGGAATTCCCGCAGATGCTCCACCAGCGCGGCTTCGAAGTCGGTCTCCGCCACGGCATCCTTCGCGCGCAGGCCGAGGAACTCGAAGATGTAGGGATCGCGGATCGCCAGCTTCGGCTCCGTCGTCTCCACGCCCTTCCGCACCATCGCCGCCAGCTTCTCCTTGTCCTTCGACAACCCCGATCGTTCGAAATACAGCGTCACGATCTGCCGCTTCAAATCCCGCACCGACCAATTCCCGCGGATGCACTCAATCTCGTAGAAGGCGCGTTTCAGCGGGTCGGAGATGGCGATGAGTTGTTCGAGGTGCGTGAAGGATAGGCTCTCGATCAAAAGGCGGCCGTCGGTGGCGAATTTGGCAATCGGTGATTGCCGAATCTCTGCAAGCCATCGTCCTGCGGCTTGGCTGACACCTTCTGCGGTGGATTGGGCGGTCGCTGACCGCCGAATCGGTGTAGTTTCGGATTGTGCGGTCAGCGACCGCATTTTTGACGGCTGATGCAATTTTCCGGTCAGTGACCGGAGAATGGGTATGTCGGCATGCGTTTCAGATTGTTCGGTCAGTGACCGAACTTTTTGCGTGTCCCGAGATTGTTCGGTCAGTGACCGAACAATCTGAACGACGGAAAGTGATGACAATTCAGCACCACAAACCAGCCCCCCGATTTGAGGATAGGTTCTGGCAAAGTTCCGATACAGGTAGAGGCGAATACGGTCACAGGCGGTGACGCCTGCGCGTTCCAGTGCTTCCGCCAGACGATCAATCAGCCCGTCCCCATACTCTGCCCGATCAGCACCGTTGAGTTCGTAGTGGTGAATATGAGCCCCAATCACCCAATTCCGCAGCGTGAGGCCGGTGTTCACGGCACGGCTGGCCACCGCTGCGCTTTGCTCGTGGACTTGCCGGATGGCTTTCACCAGCGCGGCAAAGTCGAGGGCGACGGACGCCTTGCCCGCCGAAGCCGCCGCTTTCGCCGCTTTGGATTTCTTCTTCGCGGGCATCGCTCAGTCCTCCGACAGGCCGGGGTAGCGGCGATCGTTTTTGTGGTCAGGACACATCAGCCGCAATTCTTCGTGCTGGTGAGCGAAAGATCGAACGAGTGAATCATGAGGAAAGAGTGGTGCGCGGCCGATTTTGTCTCAAGTCGCGACATGACCCCATTCGGGGGTCCGGGATCAACTAACTCACGAAGGTGCCGGAGGTGTCTCCCGGACGGGCTCGGCCGAGGGTGACGAGGGTCTCGAGGATTTCGGTGACGTCGGCCGCTT
>JBDSSU010000341.1:0-11180 GCA_039928635.1 Opitutaceae bacterium
GCGCCCCCGCAGTATGCAGGTCGATCGCGATCTCCAGCTGCTCGGTCAGACTGAAGTCGATCGCTTCGAGCACCAGCTGCCCGGCTTCGACTTTCGAAAAATCCAGGATGTCGTTCAGAATGCCGAGGAGGGACTCACCACTTTGGTTCAGGGTCTGCACGAAATCGCGCTGCTCCGCATTCAGCGGCGTGTCGAGAAGGAGGTTGGCCATGCCAACCACGCCGTTCATCGGCGTGCGGATCTCATGGCTCATGTTCGCAAGGAATTCCGATTTGGCCCGCGTCGCATCGAGCGCCCGATCGCGCGCCGAAGCCAGGTCAGCGTTCAGGCGATTCAACGACTCCGTCGTCGTCGCCAGGCGGCCGATTTTTTGCAGGAGAATCTGATGTTGCAGATGCACCAGCGTCTGGACGGCGATGAAACCGAGAAACCGCTCCTGCGCATCCAGCAGCAAAACATCGTCGTGAAAAGCGGCGCCGTCCCGTGCGATCACCAGCGCGAGGACTTCGGTGACCGGCTGGCCGGCCGAAATATGCATCGAAGGGGGCCGCATCGTCTCGGTGACGGGTTTGTGGGCGTAGAAGGCAAAACCGAAGCGGCTCGCCATCATCTCGTCGACATGACGCCGTTCAAAAATCCCCAGCACGCGATCCTTCTCCACCACCGCAGCAAAATCGATCTTTTGCCGATGCAACGAAGCCAGCGCCTCTTCGATGGAAAGACCGGGCGCAATGGAGCGGCGGTGGATCACGAGCGACTCCAAGATCCCAGGATCGGCGAGCTCAGCCGCCGTAAAAGGAGCAAGCGAGGCCCGACCGGCCTCGACTGAATCAGAAGGCGGCAAGCCCGAAGGTGGAATGGCGCAAGACATTCACCTCCGTAGTCGACCCGTTTTCGCCAGACGGAAGGAATTCAATCGTTACGATTGGGTGACAAGCCTGACGAAAGGGTTCCGGGAAGGTGTTGCGCCCCTCCAGCGCGGGTTCCGTCATCTAAAGCGTAATACGTGACAAACTTTCAGGGTCTCGGGCGACTCGCGCGGGGGTTGCGCAGGGAGCCATTTTCCATCACGACACCGGCGATGGATTTTGCCGCCGAATTGAAACGCCGGGTCGAACAGGTCGAGCAAGGAATCGATCTGCACGTCCCGCCCGCGACCACCCGCCCCACCCGGCTCCATGCGGCGATCCGTTACAGCTTGGAGGCTGGCGGCAAACGTCTGCGCCCCGTCCTCGTACTCGCAGCCGCGGATCTTTTCGCCGGCCAGGAGGATTCAGCCATTCCGGCGGCGGTCGCGGTGGAGTGCGTCCACACCTATTCGCTGATCCACGACGATCTCCCCTGCATGGACAACGACGATCTGCGCCGCGGCCGGCCCACCGCCCACAAACAGTTCGATGAAGCCACCGCCCTCCTCGCCGGAGACGCCTTGCTCACCCACGCGTTCGTGATTCTCACGACCAGCTATGCGGCGCGACCCGCGCTGGCGCACGCTCTCGTTCGCGAACTGGCCGACGCCGCCGGGAGCCGCCGACTGATTGGCGGCCAAATGGAAGACCTGCTCGCCGAGAAGATCAACGACGCCACCGCGGAAGACTTGGAGTTCATTCATCTCAACAAGACCGCGGCGATGATTGAAGCCTCGCTCGTGATGGGCGCGTTGGTCGGCGGCGCCACCGAGACCGAGATTACGACTCTCCGCCGCGTGGGCCGAGACCTTGGGCTGGCGTTTCAAATCATCGACGACGTGCTCGATGCCACCGCCGATACGGCCACGCTCGGAAAAACCGCGGGCAAAGACTTGAAAGCAGGGAAGACGACCTTCGTGAAACTGCACGGCCTCGAAGCGTCGCGGCGGCTGGCGCGCGAACATTCCGCCGCCGCCCAAAAACAGCTCCATAATTTTTCCGGGAAAAACGCTTTCCTCGCAGCCCTCGTTGAGACGATGAGCGCTCGGTCCAAATAACGCGGTGAACGTGGAGATCGCGCGCGCGAAGCCGGCAGACGCCAGCGTGTTGTCAGCGATCGCTTGCGCGGCGAAACGTCATTGGGGATACCCGGCGAGCTGGCTTGAGGCTTGGACCGAGGGATTAACGCTCACCCCGGAATACGTCGAAGCGCACGCCGTCTACACCGCGAGCGCTGCCGGCGAGATCGTCGGCTTCCATGCGCTGGTGATGAAAAACAATGAGGCGATACTCGACCATCTCTGGGTCGTCCCGACGGCGATGAACTCAGGCGTGGGGCGCGCTCTTTTCTTCCACGCTGAAAAATACGCGGCGGTTGCCGGCGCGACCAAGCTCATGATTGAAGCCGATCCCCATGCCGAGGGCTTTTATCTCCGGATGGGTGCGGTGACGGTCGGCCAGGCGCCCTCGCCTGTTGCCGGCACTCCACGATCCCTGCCCGTGATGGAGAAGCGGCTCAGCTGAATCGTTCCCGGCTTACGCCGACCCTCTTACTTCACCGCCGCAGCGGCTTTCACCAAGTCGACGAAACTCCGCGCTTCGAGGCTCGCGCCGCCGATCAAGCCGCCGTCGATGTCGGTTTGCCCCAAAAGCTCGGGCGCATTGGCGGGCTTCATCGATCCGCCGTAGAGAATGCGGACTTTTTGAGCGACCGACTCAGTGAACAGTTTGGTCAGCAGGCCCCGGATGAACGCGTGGACTTCCTGTGCCTGCTCCGTCGTAGCGACTTTCCCCGTACCGATCGCCCAGACGGGCTCGTAAGCGATCACCACGCTCGAGGCGAGTTCCTTGCTGACGCCCTCGAGGCACGCCTCGGTTTGGGTCTGGACAATTTTCAACGTCGAGCCGCCTTCGCGTTCCGAGAGCGTTTCACCGACGCAAAGGATGGGGCGCAGCTGGTTCTTCAAAGCAGCGAGCACCTTCTTGTTGATGAACGAATCCGTCTCACCGAAGTAAGCCCGGCGCTCGCTGTGTCCGAGGATCACGTAGTTCGCAAAGATCGAGCGCAGCATGGGCGCGGAAATCTCTCCCGTAAATGCGCCGCTCGGCTCGAAATGCATGTTCTGCGCGCCGAGCTTCACCGTCGAACCCTCGATGGCTTTCGCCACGCTCTCGAGCGCGGTATACGGAGGGCAGACCACCACATCGACGTCGGTCTGCTTGCCGATGCTGGTGACGAGTTCGACCGCGAGCCCAACGGCATCGGCGCTCGTCTTGTTCATCTTCCAGTTACCGGCGATCAGTTTTTTGCGGGAGGTCATGGTGAATGAAGTAGCGAGTAGTCAGTAGCGAGTAGAGGAAACCGGGAAATGCGGAGCAGTCGTTACTTCACCTGAAGTTCTACCGTTGAATTCTCAGTTTTCGAGGAAAGCCACGCCGGGGAGGACTTTTCCCTCGAGGAATTCCAAGCTGGCGCCGCCGCCGGTGGAGCAATGCGTGACCTGGTCAGCCACCTTGAATTTCTTGGCGGCCGTGGCGGTGTCCCCGCCGCCGACCACCGTCGTGGCCCCTTTCGCCGTCGCTTCGGCAACCGCTTCCGCCATCGCTTCGGTCGCGCCAGCGAATTTCTCGAACTCGAAAACACCGGGGGGCCCGTTCCAGATGATCGTCTTCGCGCGCAGAATCGCTTCGCGATAAAGCTCCCGCGACTCCGGGCCCGCATCAAGACCCTGCCACCCGGCGGGAATGCCGCTGGCGTCGGTCGCGGGCTGCGTATTCGCATTCGGATCGAACTTATCCGCGCAGACATAATCCACGGGGAAAATCAGTTTCACTCCCTTGGCTTTCGCCTGGTCGGAAAGCTCCTGCACAATCTTCGCCCCCTCGGCATCGAAGAGACTGTCACCGATCTGCATGCCGTTGATCACCTTTTTGAAGGTGTACGCCATGCCGCCGCCGATGATGATCTCGTCGGCTTTCGCGAGGAGGTTTTTAATCAGCGGAATCTTGTCGGCGATTTTGGCGCCGCCGAGAATCGCGAGCAGCGGGCGCTGGGGATGATCGAGCACCGCGGCGAAAGCTTTGAGCTCCGCCTCCATCAAAAAGCCGGCCGCCTTCTGCGGCAGATTCACCCCCACCATCGACGAATGTCCGCGGTGGGCGGTGCCGAAGGCATCGTTTACGAAAACGTCGCCGAGCTTGGACAAACTGCCGCGGAAGTTCGCGACCGCCGCCGGATCCGCCTTCTTCGACGTACCGTCTTCCAGTTTCACTTTGCCCTCTTCCTCGATGTGGTAGCGCAGATTCTCGAGCAGCACGACGCTCCCGGGCGTCAGCGTCCCAGGCGCACAGGCGATTTCGACCTTCGGGCCCACGCAGTCCTCGAGGAAAGTCACCGGTTTGCCCAGCAGCTTCGAGAGTTCCGCCGCGACCGGCTTGAGCGAGAACTTCGCGATCTTCTGTCCATCGGGGCGGCCGAGATGCGACATCAGCACCACCGAGGCACCTTGATCGAGGGCGTACTTGATCGACGGAAGCGCGGCGGTGATGCGCTGCGTGTTGGTGATCGCGCCGGTGGCTTTGTCCTGCGGGACGTTGAAGTCGACGCGCATCAGCACGCGCTTACCGCGAAGATCGAGGTCTCGGATCGTTTTGAATTTCGGCATGGCGGAGGAAGTAGCGAGTTGTGGGTAGCGAGTAGTGAGCAGACAAAAAGTAGCGAGCAGGAGAGCCAGGTGAAGGAGATGGATCCCCGCTACTCACTACCCGCTAGTTTCGCGCCGGCCGCGACGCTCTTACAGTCCGGCGGCGATCTTCTTCGTAAGGTCGACGACACGATTGGAGTAACCCCATTCGTTGTCATACCAGCTCACGAGTTTGAAGAACTTCGAATTCAGCTCGATGCCCGATCCGGCATCGAAGATCGACGAACTCTTGTCGTGGATGAAATCCGACGAAACCACCTCGTCGCCCGTGTAAGCGAGAATGCCTTTGAGATACGTTTCGCTGGCGCGCTTCATCGCGTCACAGATTTCCTTGTAGCTGGTCGCCTTCACCGTACGAACGGTGAGATCCACCACGGAAACGGTGGGCGTCGGAACCCGGAACGACATGCCGGTGAGCTTGCCCTTCACCTCAGGACACACGAGCGCGGTCGCCTTGGCGGCACCGGTTGAAGCGGGGATGATGTTGATCGCCGCCGAACGCCCGCCCTTCCAATCCTTCTTCGATGGGCCGTCGACGGTCTTCTGCGTCGCGGTGTAGGAGTGAATCGTCGTCATGAGGCCTTCCTCGATGCCGAAGCCTTCCTTGAGCAGCACGTGCACGAGCGGCGCGAGACAGTTCGTGGTGCAGGAGGCGTTGGAGATGATGCTGTGCTTCGCGAGGTCGAGCTTGTCGTCGTTCACCCCCATGACGACGGTGATGTCTTCACCCTTCGCTGGAGCGGAAATGATGACCTTCTTGGCACCAGCGGTGATGTGGCCTTTGGCCTTTTCTGCTTCGGTAAAGAGCCCGGTCGACTCGATGACGAGCTGCACTCCGAGCTTCCCCCACGGCAATTCGGCCGGCGATTTTGCGGAAACGACCAGGATGTCGTGGCCGTTCACCACCAACACATCGTCGTCGACTTTGTCGGGGGCGGACTTTTTCGACCCCACGGTCCCGGCGAATTTCCCCTGCGTGGAATCGTATTTCAGCAGGTAGGCGAGATTGTCGGCCGGGACGATATCGCCGACGGCGACGACCTCGAAGGTCGAACCGAGCAGGCCCTGCTCGACGAGGGCGCGGAAGACAAGGCGACCGATGCGACCGAAACCGTTGATTGCGACTTTAACTGCCATGGTGGGGACTCTCCGTTGTTGTAGCTTGTTTATTTCAGGTGGACCCGCGTGAACGCGGGGAAAAGCGAATCAACAGGGCTCGTGGTTGGATGCAAGGGGTTTTGCGGTTCATGACTCACGAGGTTGCGGGAGCACAGTCGGACGGCACGCGCGCAAAAAAACATCTCATTCTTCATCGATCCAAAGCGCGCAGCCGAGTGCCGGCACGAAAAGTTCCATCCCCACCGGCAATCTCGCCCCGCGACTTTCCGCGGAGAAGAAATGACCTTGTTCGGCCAACTGTCGCCAGCGCCCGGAAGCCGGCAGCTCCGGATTGAGCGGAATCGTGACATCGTCGCCCTGCGGGTTGATCGCAAAAAGCAAGCGGGCCCGACCTTGCGACTGGTCCGCATTATAGACCACCGCGAGCGCCGGCGATGCCTCGGTCCGGAAGAAACGGAAGAATCCTTCGCTGGGTCGCGAATGCTGCCGCAGCAGCCGGCCGCGCGGGCTCCGCCGAAACGCGATCCAGTCCGCAAAGTAGGCATGGGTGCCTTGGAACCGATAAAGCCGCCGGTAATCCAGGGCGTTTAAGTCGCCGCGGAGGTAAGTGTTGTTCACGCCCTTTTTCGTGCGAAGGAAATCCTGGCCTTCGGCGATCATCGGAATCCCGAGCGACATGAACAGCACGGCGGCCATGAGATGCGTGCGCCGCCGGTCGTTCGCCGTCGGCGAAGAACCGTCGAAGCCCGGGTTTTCGGTGATCAGGTCGAGCCAGCACCGGTCGTCGTGCGACTCGGTGTAATTGACCGTCTGCGCGGGCCACTTGGCGAAATACCACGGGGAGCCGCGCAGGAAATACTCAAGCCGCTCGGCGCTGCCGGAGCCGCGCACGTATTCCCGCACGAAGTCGCGGTAGCCATCGTTCCACGACGCCCAGCCGGTATCGCGCAACGCCCCGGCGATGTGCGCGCGGAAACTCCAGGGCTCCGCGATCAGGATCACATCGGGCTTCACCCGCTTCAGCGCTTTTTCGATGTCGCGCAAAACCTCGACGCCCAACAATTCGGCAAGGTCGAAACGAAAACCATCGACCCCGTAGATCTCGATCAGGTGGACGCACGCATCAATGATCAAACGCCGCACCATCGCCGAGCGGGCCCGGAGGTCGTTGCCGCAGCCGCTCCAGTTCGCGAGGTGACCGGCGGCGTCCTGCTCGAAATAATAAAGCCGGTCGATGAACATCAGGTGCGCCGGTTCGCCGACGTGGTTGAAGACCACATCGAGGACGACCGCCATTCCGCGCTGGTGAAACGACTTCACCAGATCCTGCAGCTCGCGCACGCCCGAAGCGCGCTCCGGCGAAAGCGAGTAGCTGCTCTCCGGCGCGAAGAAATTATTCGTCATGTAACCCCAGTGATATTCCTCCGTGGTCGCGTTATCGAATTCCTGGATCGGCTGCAGCTCGACGCAGTTCACTCCGAGATGATGCAGATAGAAATCTGGACTCTCGACCCACTTGCGCAGACCGACGAAATCGCGCCGCTCGTCCGGCGACGCCTTCACCGGCGCATTGGCCGCGAGATCGCGCACATGGACTTCCGCGATGATGAGATCGTGCCACGCGGGAGTCTTGAAGGCGCGATCTCCCCTCCCCATCCACACGCTGTCGAGCACGATTCCAGGACCATCGCGCCCCATGGTGGCGAGCGCGTAGGGATCGAGTACCCGATGTTCCGGGACGAATTTGCCCGGACCGTCGCCCACCCCTTCGACGCCATACCAGTAGAACCAGCCGTGCAAATTCTGGTCGATGGCCAGTTCCCATACGCCGGCGACACCGTCTTCCGCGGGATGTCGTACCAAGGGAAATGTCTGGGCCTGCTCCTGCTGCGCGAGTTCCATGCAGACCGACAACGTCACCCGCCGCGCCCGCGGCGCGAACAAGCGAAACACGGTCTCCCCGCCCCGCACCATCGCGCCCAACGGCAACTTCGTTTTCAACTCGTAGAAAAAATTTCCCGGCACGAGGGGCACGTCCTTTTCCGCAGCCCCATCGCCCGGACCGGAACGATCGGCCCACGCCACCGTTCGCGGCTCGGCGAGATCCAACGGCACGGCCAGACTGAACTGCCAGAGATGCCATCCCGTGCGCGTGGGATCCAGGAAGCGATTCAGGTTTCCCGCTTCATCCCGCACGACATTGGGCGCGTCATCGGCCGGTACCAGCCACTGATGTTCTCCGGTGACGAATTTGAAACGCAGGCCGGGTTCGGTGAGGAATCGGGCTGGGTCACCTCGCCACAGCAACACGCGTTCACCACCCAGCTCGATGCGCTGAAGCTGCCACGCGGGATCGCCGACGGCTTTCTGCCACTCGTTGAAATCCCCCGCGAGGTAAACCGTGTCGGACAGATGCACGTCGCAACCGTGTTCCAGTGGAAGAAGGAAAGAAATTTTTCCCTGCGCGTCCAAAAAATAGCCGTAGGCGCTGCCGACCGCCAAACCCGAGGCGGGAGAAAGCGCGGAGGGCACCGGGCATTGCTCCCCGAAGGTAAAGCAGGGCAACTGCCGTTCCGTCCAGTCGCGGTCCAGCTCCACCACCCCGGCCGTCAGCGATTCGAGCCAGGCCCGAACGATGCGATGTGCGTGGTGTGCCATGAGGAACCCAAAGCATTCCTCACGCCGTTCCCGCGACAAGCGGGAAACACGCGTAACTGACAAAATGGGACGTCGCCTCGGATGCCTCCCCACCGCCCCGCCCGGACTCGCGCTGCTCCACCTCGGACCCTCCCCCTCCGATTGACAAAGGCCGGCGCGTCCGCGTCGCTGGACGAATCGTGTTGGTTCGCGAAAAAATTCTGGTCGCCATGTCGGGGGGCGTCGACAGCTCCGTTGCCGCCCTGCTGCTCAAGCAGCAAGGCCACGAGATTGTTGGCGCGTACATGAAGAACTGGATCAACGAAGATCAGGTGATCGGACATTGCCCTTGGGAACAGGACATCGTGGACGCTCGCGGCGTGTGTGAGCGGCTCGGAATCGAGTTTAAGGTGGTGAACCTCATGCGCGAATACCGGGAGCGCGTGGTGGCCTACCTCCTCGACGGATATGCGCGGGGCCTCACCCCGAATCCCGACATCATGTGCAATCGCGAAATCAAGTTCGGGATCTTCCGCGCTTGGGCGAAGGACCATGGTTTTTCCGCCGTGGCAACCGGCCACTATGCCCGGCGCCTTGCCGAAGTCGGTGACTTCGCGCTGATCGAAGGCGCCGACAAAAACAAGGATCAGTCTTATTTTCTGGCTCTGCTCAATCAGGAGCAAATCCGCGACGCGCGGTTCCCGATCGGACATCTCGACAAACCAGAGTTGCGGAGGCTCGCGCGGGAAGCCGGGCTGCTGAATGCCGACAAAAAAGACAGCCAGGGGATCTGTTTCATCGGCGAGGTAAAAATGCAGGATTTCCTGCGCGCCTACGTGCCCGACGCCCCGGGGCCGATTGTCCGCGCCAACGACGGCCGTCCCCTCGGCCACCATCGCGGACTGCATTACTACACCCTGGGCCAGCGCAAGGGGATCGGCGTGCCATCGAACACGGATGGCGAAGCGTATGTGGTGGTCGGAAAACGGAGCACGGACCGCGCGCTGCTGGTCGCGTTTGACCACCCGGACGCGCCCGGGCTATTTCAAAAGGAAGTGCGCGTTCATTCGCTGAGCTGGACGGGATCGGCCATCGAACTCAATCGATCGCTCGAAGGACGCGTTCGCTATCGTGACCCCCGCGTACCCATCGAATTCATCCCCGAGGGCGGAGGCACGGCGTTGGTGCGCTTTCGCGATCCGCAGCGCGGGCTCGCTTCGGGCCAAATCCTCGCCCTCTACGACGGTGAGCAATTAATGGGCGGTGGGGTCTACGTCTAGACGACCCGCATGCTCCGCAGCGCCAACCTTCATCCAACGATTGAATGAGCGCGCTCTTCCCGTGGAAAAAACTGGGTGAGTTCGCCGAGCAGGAATCACTGCAGCCAGACCTTGGGCGGGCGATCCGGTCAACCATTGCATTCATGGTCCCGCTGCTGCTGGCGGGGGCGGGCTGGCTGCCGCTGGAAGTCTCCTTCGTGGCGATCGCGGCGCAAAATATCGCGATGGTGGATGTTCGCGGTGCGTACCGGCTGCGGTTGGCGCTGCTGCTGGCGATGACGGCGGTGTTCGTGGGCGCGGCCGCGCTGGGGTCGGCGACAGGAAACAATCTTGTCACGGCCGCAATCGCCACGGTGCTGATCGCGTTCTGCGGCGGCTTGTGGCGACATCTCAGCGCCGACTACGGCATGTCGCTCGCCATCTCGTCCACGCTGGTTTTTTTTCTCGCGCTCGCTTCTCCGCCGGGAGGCCACCCGGTGTCGTCCCACGCGTGGGCCGCGCTGATCGGCGGACTGTGGGGGCTCACCTTGCAGGTGGCGAACTGGCCTTTCCGCCCCCAGCACCCCCTGCGTCGCACGGTCGCGGAGACCTGGCTGGCTGTCGCGGATTTATTCGCAGCGATGACCCCGCCCGAAACGTCCGACCCCACGGCACGCCAACACCAGGTCAACGAGCGCGAAACCACGCTGCGTTCCACTTTGGACAAGACTTACGCGGTACTCGCCGATTCCCGGCCTGGTCCGCTACGCATGCGGCTGGAAGCGCTCAATCTCGCGGCGGCCCGGCTCGCGACCCGGGTCGTCGTGCTCAACACCGCGCTCGAGCCGCTCATGGCGCAGGAAGATTTCGCCGGTTTCGCCTCTGCGCTGCAACCCGCGCTTACCTCACTCACCAACACGGCGCGCACCGTGGCGCTCGCGGTGGTTTCCCGGCGACCGTCGCATCTGGCGACGGCGGAAGTGCGGCTGCGGCGGCTCACGAATCTTTTGCGGGTGCTGCAGGCTCGCACTTGCACGGCGACCCGCGATCCCGCGGGAGGGTTGCAGTTGCAGGAGATCCTCCGGCAAATCGAACAACTCCTGCCCGACATCGAGCAGTCGCTTCGTTCCACGATCGATCACGGCGAGGAACGAAGCGCGTTCTCCCTCGAGTTGCTCGATGTCGAGACGTGGACCCTCCGGCCGCTGGCCTCCACGCTCAATTTCTCGCGCCGGGTCGATCCCGCGCTCGTGCGTTTCACGGTGCGTCTCGCGGTGCTGATGACGACCGGCGTAATCATTTTTAAAGCCTACGCCCTGCCACACGGTTACTGGCTGCCGTTCACGATGATCGTCGTGCTCCAACCCGATTACGGCTCCACGCGCCAACGCGCCGCGCAGCGCGTGCTCGGCACCTTCGCCGGAAGCGCCGTCGCCAGCGCGCTGCTTTGGTTTCAGCTGCCGTTCGCGGGCCTGGCGGTCGCGATGGCGGGAACGATGTTCACCTTCGGCTATTTCCTGAAACGGAACTACGCCGTCGCCGTTTTCTTCATC
>JBDSSU010000342.1:0-13859 GCA_039928635.1 Opitutaceae bacterium
GAGCGGTTCGGATGGCTCGGGCGGGACGCCCGAGCCGACACGCGAGAGGCGTGCGCTCCCCGGACCCTTGTGCAGCCAAGCCGAAGCAAGCTCGGAGTATCAGACCCAAAGCGAGTGAAAGCGGGGAAATTCTCCTGCGCGCGCACGGCGAAGCTGCGCGCCGCCCGGAGGGAATCTTGCCACCGGCGCGTTGAGCGACTCATCGTCTCGCGCCCCTATGTTTCGCTTCCGCGCGGCGCTCATCCTGGTTCCGGTAATCGCCGGCGTTTTTTTTGGGTGCCGCCACGTTTCCGAACCGCCAGCGGCCATCTCGAACCCGTCCGCGCGCAACGAAGTCGCGGTCACCGGGGTGGAGTTAACGCCCGATCCGGCGGTTCTGAGAGGTCGGATCGAGAACGGTCTGCGCTACGCCATTCTCCCGGCACGGAATCCGCAGCAACGCGTGAGTGTCTGCCTGCTGGTGCAGGCCGGCTCTTTTCACGAACGCGACGACGAGCCTTCGTATGCCCACTTCGTCGAGCACATGGCGTTTCGGGACACCCGGGATTTTCCCGGTGATAGCGCGATCCAAACCCTGCAAAAACTCGGCGTGGCCTTCGGCGCGCACGTCAACGCCACGACCGGTCAATTTGAAACCGACTACCGTTTCAACCATCTCCCGACCGATGATCCCACCGCACTGCCCACGGGTCTGAAAATTTTGCGTTCGATGGCGGATGGCGTGCTCTTCCACAAAGACGCGGTGAAGCACGAACGCGGGGTGATCCTGAGCGAGTCGCGGGCGGCGGGCGGCGAAATTGCCGGGGCGTGGCAGAGTCAGTTGGAGTTTCTCGCCTCGGAAGAAAATCCGCGCTGGCCCGAACTCACGGTTCTCTACGGTAAAGACCACCTCGTGCAACGTGGCTGGCTCAGTGGGCTCTGGGGCTGGAATACCGCAAACGCCGCGAAACTGCGCGCGTTCTACGACCGGTGGTACCGCCCCGAACGCATGATTCTCACCATCGTCGGAGACGTCACCCCGGCCGCTGCCCAACAACTCGTCCGCGACACCTTTTCCTCCCTGCGCGCCCGCGCGGTGGCCGGGAGCCCGGCGCCAATCGAAAATCTTCCGGTGCAAGCGAAACCGGCCGGGCCACCGGTGTTCGTCGCACGGCAGAAATTCGAGCCCTCGGTCCGGGTCGCCTTGTCGGCCGCGCAGGCGGAAGCCGGACCGGACACCCCCGCCCGCCGCCACCGCTCCCGCGCTCTCGGTCTCGCGCTCGGCATGCTCGATCGGCGGCTCACCCGGTTGTCGGAGCGGGCCGACACGCCGTTCACCGACTCAGACACTCTCGTCAGCCATTTAATACCGCACACCGCGCTGCATTTTATCCGGGCCGACGCTCCACCGCGGCTGTGGTCGAAAGCGCTGCTCGCGCTCGATACGGAACTCCGGCGGGCGTGCGAACTCGGCTTCAGCCACGTCGAGTTCCAGCAGATTCTGGAGATCTCCAAGGCTCACGTCGCAACCGTGGCAGCGTCGGCCTCCGACCGATCTTCATCGGCGCTCGCGCGTTCGCTCGCCTTCGCGGTAGCCCGCGGGGTCGTGGTGACGTCCGTGCCAGAGGACTTCCGCTCGAGCGAGAGTCTATTGGCCGTGATCACCGCGGAGGAATGCCGCTCGGCGCTGCGCGAAGCGTTTCGCGATGGCGCCGTCTCGGTCTCCCTATCGGGCACGTTTTCCGGCCGTCCGCCCACCGCGTCGCAGGTGGAGCAGTTGCTTCGCGAAAATCGCCGGGCGGCTCCCGTTGCCTATGTCGCGCCGGCACCCGCGCGACCCTTTCCGTTCACTGACTTCGGCCTGCCCGGTCAGATCGTGAAACGCGAACGTGACGACGCCCTGGGGGCGGAGCTGGTGCAATTCGCGAACGGCGTCCGCCTGAATTTGAAAAGGACTTCTTTCTCCCGGCACCGGGTGCATTCCGTCGTGCGTTTTGGCGACGGCTCCCTCAGCTGTCCCGTCGAAAAACCCGGGCTCGATCTGCTGGCGTTTGCGTGGATTTTCGGCGGACTGAAAGATCTGCCCCGGGAGGAGGAACGCGCGGCGCTCGGAGGCGGACTCGAAAACTACTCGCTGGCACTCGGCGCCACGGATTTCCGGTGGGACGCCGCGGGGGACGCCTCGAACCTGCGGCTGCGCCTGCAACATTGCGCCGCTTATTTCGTCCGCCCGGAATTTTCCGAGGACGTATTGCCGAGGGCGCGGGAATTCGCGGGAGTGCAGCTCGCCTCCTCCGAGAGCACCGCTTCCGGCGTCGCGCAAAAAGCACTTTCGCAACGCATCTTCGGTGAAGTGCGGCAAGTCCCCACCATCGCCGATGTGCGTCAGCGCACGCTCGAGGAATTCAAAACGTGGTTCGTGCCGCAACTCGCCGGACCGGTCGAAATCACGCTCGTCGGCGACTTCGATCCCGAGACTGCGATTGACGCCGTCGCGCGCACTTTCGGGGCGCTTCCCCCACGAACGGCAAGTGCCGGCGCCCCGGGGTCACGCGCTGTCACGTTTCCGCCAAAGCCGTTCTCCGACTCGGTTCCCTTCACCGGGAAAAAAGGCTCGGCGGTGGTTGCGCTCGTCTGGCCGGCGGTCGGTTTCGAATCGCTCCGCGAACGTCTGGGCGGCGAAATCCTCGCGAAGATTTTGTGGGATCGCGTGCGGCTGAAACTCCGTGCGGAAATGGGCGCGACCTACTCGCCAGCCACGCAGTTTTCCTGGGATGATAATTTTTCGCCGGCGATCGCCTACCTCTCCTGCACGCTCGAATCCGCTCCGGGCCACCGGAACCGCGTGGCGACGGCGGCCCGGCTGATGGCGGAAACGCTCGCGCGCGAAGGCGCCACCGAGGAGGAATTCGAACGCGCCCGGCGGCCCTTGTTGCGCGAAGCCGAGACGGGGTGGCGCAACAATGCGTGGTGGCTGGAAGTGCTGGCCGACGCGCAGGCGCATACTCCTCGCGCCGTCGAAAAAACCGGGGCCTTGGATGATCTCAAGCGCATCACGCTCGCGGAAACCAATGCGCTCGCGCGCCGGATCTTCGTGAAAGAACGGCAGAGCCAGCTGATCGTGCTGCCGAAATAAAAAAAGCTTCGGCCGCTCATC
This sequence comes from Opitutaceae bacterium, assembly GCA_039928635.1. GTDB lineage: Bacteria > Verrucomicrobiota > Verrucomicrobiia > Opitutales > Opitutaceae > DATAKE01. Next base: position 3,137 of record JBDSSU010000342.1, read on the forward strand.
GCGGACCGAAGCTTTTGGCAGCAAAACCAGCAATTACGCTCAGGCAATCTGGCGAACCGCCGCGAGGCGACGCCGGATAAAGACGCCGGCCATAAGAGCCGCCGCGCCGATCAAACCGTAGGTTGACGGCTCGGGCACGGGAACAGTGGGACCGCCCGGAGTTCCAGGATTGCCGAAGCCTTCATCGCTGCCTGGACTTGCCGTCACTTCTTGCCAGCGGGCCGAAACTCCTTCGCCGCCAAGAAAATTAGCTAGGTCTTCAGGGCCGAAAGCAGAGAACTGGAACACGAATGTCGCGCTCTGCCCGAATTTTATTCCGTCTTTGGGATCGCCGCCGTTTTCATTTTTGCCGGTTATTGCACCCACAATTTGCATGAAGGTATTCCCGCCAGCATTCGGGTCGTAGGGGACGGTGATCTTCCAACCCGTGGGGGCCGTGATGAGCGATGCGAAATCCGTGATGGTGTCTGGTACTTTAAAGCCAAACGATGTGAGGGTGCCGGTGACTCCACCTGGCCCGGCCACAGAGTTAGTCACTAACACGCTCACCTGATCGGTCGACGGAGAGATGGTGAAATTAAAATTGGTCCTGACCTCGGTGTTAATGCCAATGGCAGTGTACAGTTGTGCGTGGGCCGCCGAAACGGCGGCGAGCAACAAACCCGAAAGTTTCAACAGTCTAATTTTTTTGAATATCATGGGATGATTTTATTGGGCCGGTGGTAAGCCGGAATGGAGGATATCGCCGCTTCTCGAATGAGAGCTTTTGAATTTGAATAATGATAACTGGAGGAGGAGCGGCGGATAAACTGGAGCAAAACTCAGACGAGAAATTCGCTCCTGCAACTCGGTTTCGGGCGAGATTTTCCTAGAAAACAGATCAGGCTTTCCCCGTGGGTACGATAGGACCTACTGCGAGCCAACTCGCCCGCTGCTTTTTAGCCGACGCCGCCCGACATGAGTTCATGGCAGGAGAATCAATCCCGCGACCGCGCGGCCTGGCTCGAACGAACTCGAAGCCAACCTTTCCATTATTCTTCGGAGACCGGTAGCTCCCTGATCGAGTGCGGGCTAACGCGAAAGCTTGCCGCAGAAAACCCGTCAGGTGCCGGACTTGGCGAACAGCGAGGTGATCGATCGATCGTGCACGCGGCTGAGAACAAGCAGCGCCGCCATGGCCCCGATCAGAGCCAGCAACATATCGCTCTGCGTGTCCCATGGGTCGCCTTGCGTCCCGAGAAAATCCTCTGCCGCCGCGCCGCTGGTCGCGGCCGCGAGCCACTCGAGCAATTCGTAGAACGCCGAAAAAGCGAGACAGACGCAGACCACCAGAAAGCCCAGCCACCGGCTTCCTCGCAGCGGCGAGGTCCTGAGCAGCAGTTCGCGAGCGAGAATCGCCGGGACAAAACCCTGCGCGAAATGCCCGAGTTTGTCGTAGTTGTTCCGCGTCCAGCCGAACCAGTCGCGCGCCCAGTCACCCAATGGCACACGTGCATAGGTGTAATGTCCGCCGACGATCAGCAAAACACCGTGCAGCCACAGCAGGACGAGGAGCAGCGTCGATAGGGGAAATCTCTTCGAGAAAGCGAGAATGAGCGGAACTCCGGCAACGGCCGGAATCGCTTCGAGCCACCACGTCAATCGATTGTACGGTTCAACCCACGACCACCCGAGCACCGGCAGAAGCAAGACGACAAACCAAACGAGACGGCGGTCCATCCGTGCACCGTCTCAGGCGCGAGCTCCGACTGCAAGAGGCGGCCGACGCCACCAGGCCTGGTTCGGCGACTCACAGCTGGCTCACGACCAAGGATGCGTTTGTGCCACCGAAACCGAAACTATTGGCGAGCGCGGCGCGCACCGTTTTTTTCACCGCGGTGTTCGCCGTGAAGTTCAAACCGGTCGCAGCACATTCGGGATCGAGATTGCTGAGGTTGATCGTGGGCGGAATCACTCCATCGCGAATCGCCAGCACGGCTGCGAGCAGCCCCATCGCGCCTGCACCGCCGAGCAGGTGACCGGTCATGGATTTCACGCCGCTCACGTGGAGACTGCTTTTGGTTTCAGCAAAAACATTCGCGATCGCGGCGGCTTCTTCGCCGTCGCCACCCGGCGTCGACGTGGCGTGGGCCGAAACATAATCGATTTCATTCGGTGCCAGCCCCGCCCGTTCCAACGCAGCGCGCATGGCCCGGGCTGAACCTTCCGCGCCCGGCGCGAGCGAAGACAGGTGAAACGCGTCGGCGGTGGCCCCGTAACCGCGCAGCTCTGCGTAGATCCGGGCGCCCCGGGCAACCGCGTGTTCATATTCCTCGAGCACGAACACCACCGCCCCTTCGCCCAGGACAAAGCCGTCGCGGTCTTTATCGTAGGGGCGCGAGGCCTGCTCGGGTGCGTCGTTCCGGGTGGAGAGGGCGCGCATCTGCGCGAACGCACCGATTGCCAAAGGGGTCACCGTGGATTCCGAGCCGCCGGCGATCATCACCTCGACATCGCCGCGAGCGATCGCCGCCGCTGCCTCGCCCAAGGCATGCCCGCTGGTGGCGCACGCTGACGCGACACTCATGTTTGGCCCCCGACAATCGAGCAGCAGGGAAACCTGTCCCGCGAGGAGATTGGGCGCGATTTGAATAATGAAGAACGGGGAGATCTTTCGAAATCCGCCGGCCTTAAACGTGTCATGCATCGCCTCCATTTCTGGAAGACCGCCGAGCCCGACTCCCAAATTCACTCCCATGCGATCGGCCGCCATGGAAGCGCGATGCGCGTCGAGCCCGGAATCCGCATACGCTTCCACGGCGGCAGTGGCGCCAAGATGAGTGAAGCGCCCGAACTTTTTCACGTCTTTGGGCGTAAAAGTCTGCGCCAGCGGATCGCTCCCCAGCCCTCTCGGTTGCAGGGGTTTCGAGAGGAGCCGGGCCGGATCGAAGCCCTTCACTTCCGCAGCGATGTGAGCCGTGCATCCAGTGGGATCGAAACGGGTGATGCGCGTCACGCCGCTCCGGCCCGCGCACAGCGCAGCCCATGTATCGGGGGCGGTATTGCCGCAAGGGGTGACGGCCCCGACGCCCGTGATGACCACGCGGCGACGAGCAGGGTATGCAGTTTGGTTCATCATAAAGAAGTTTGTTCGCTCAGCGCCTAGCTACACCGCCGTGAGCAAATCGTGAGAAGGAACGTTTGGGTTACCACGATGCGGCCGTTTCTGGTTGCGGTCGGGAGCACAAAACTCGGCGCGCAGGCGACGCCGCATCGTCTGCAGCCTCGCCCCACTCTCCGCGGGATCGTCCATGGCTCGGGCGAACAGTAACGCACCCACCAAGGAGCTCATGAGATGACTGACCACCTCACGATTCACGCGGGAATCATCACTCAAGCGCAACGCCGCAGCCAACCGGTCCAAATGCTGGCGGAAGCCGCGGGAATAACCTTCACGAGCCGCGCCCTGGAGCCGCGCCATGTCCGCACCGACCGCCACCACAAGGCATCCTGAACCCCGGTTATCGCGATGCCTCGTCGAGAGATAACTATCGATCAGCAGCCGCGCGCGCCCGGACGCGGTCGGCTGGGCCGCGATCCGCCCGAGATTGGGCACCGCTTCGTCGAACGCACTGCCGCATGCCTCTGCAATCAACTCGGTTTTGTCCCGGAAATGGGCGTAAAACCCACCATGAGTGAGTCCCGCCCGGCGCATCACTTCATCCACGCCCGTCTCCGCCACGCCGCGCTCCCGGAAGGCCTGACTCGCGGCTGCAACGATCCGGCGACGGGTGGTGTGTTTGTGAGTGGCAGAGTACCGCATCCGAAGAATGGGATGACGTTCGTCATATCAACGGTTTTGGCAAATCCATTTCTCATCCCGCTCCGCGCAGTCCGAAAACGCCATTCTCTCGGGACCACTTGCAGAAAGTTTCCCGGAACCGGCGGGCTTTGACTTTGCCTCCCGCCACCCTTTCATTCCGCGTTCCTAAAAATGCAGCAGCTCCACGCTTACTGGCGCATGGAATATATTGAGGCGCCCCGTTACCCGGCCACGATGCGCCGGCCGTTCACCGAGCTGCCGGCGCTGGGCGACGATCGCGCCGCGCTGATCGTTCACCGCTCGGCAAGCTCATACCTCTTGCTCAATCGCTATCCTTACAATCCGGGTCACCTCCTCGTGGTGCCGTTGCGTGAGGTGGTTGAGATCGAGGAACTCAATACCGCGGAGCGCGCCGACTTGTTCGAGGAAATGATTTTTGGGAAACAGTTGCTCGCTGCCGCGCTCAAGCCCGACGGCTTCAATGTGGGCTTCAATCTCGGTTCGGCGGCAGGCGGAAGCATCGCCCATCTCCACGGCCACATCGTTCCCCGCTGGAACGGCGACAATAATTTCATGCCCGTGCTCAGCCAGACTCGCATTCTTCCCCAAGCGCTCGATGCCACGTGGGAGCGGCTGGCCGCCGCCGCGCGCGACCTCTCGAGTTCCTTGGCCGCCAGCCAGCCCCGCGCCTGATTTTGAAAACCGTGGCGACCAGCAAGACCTTGCATTTTCCCAGTCCCCGACATCTGGCCTCGCTGTATGCGGGCCGGGAGGAAAACCTGACCCACGCCGAGCAGGTCTTGGACGTGAAACTCGTGACGCGGGAAGACTGGCTGAAAATCGAAGCCGGCCCGGAAGCTCTGGCGCGTGCCGAATCGCTGTTTGTATTTCTGAACACCGCGCGCAGCCAGGGCATGACGATCCGCACCGCCGATTTCTACCGCATCACGGACGGTTTCGCGCGGGGCGAGGGCGAGCAGATGCGCGCCCTCATCGACGAACCGCTGGTGATCGCCACGAATCGGAAGAGCATCGTTCCCAAAACGCTCGGCCAGAAACTTTACCTTCAGTCGATCCTGGCCCATCCGGTTGTTTTCGGCATTGGTCCCGCGGGGACGGGGAAAACCTATCTGGCGATGGCCGCCGCCGTTTCCGCGCTCCTGAAAAGTGAGGTCGAGCGCATCATCCTGACCCGGCCGGCGGTCGAAGCCGGCGAAACCCTGGGCTTTCTCCCTGGCGATCTGCGCGAGAAAATCCTTCCGTACCTCCGGCCACTTTACGACGCGTTGCACGACATGCTGGACGCCGAGGACATCTCACGCCTCACCGAAAAAGGCGTGATTGAGATCGCCCCTCTTGCTTACATGCGCGGGCGCACGCTGTCCCGGGCATTCGTGGTCCTCGACGAAGCGCAAAACACCACCCCTGAACAAATGATGATGTTCCTCACGCGGCTCGGCGAAGATTCCCGCATGGTGGTGACCGGTGACATCACGCAAATCGACCTCCCGCGTTCAAAGCAGAGCGGTTTGCTGGAAGTCCGGCACATCCTCGCGGATATCGAGGGGATCGATTTCCATATGTTCAGCGGAGCCGACGTCGTTCGTCATCCGCTGGTCCAAAAAATCATCGAAGCGTACGACACTTACCGAAACCCGTTGGAGACCGAACACAGCTCGCGACCCGAGCCCGTCTCAGCGCGATCAAAATGAAAATCGCCCTGACCATCCTTCTCTTCGGTCTGCTTTTCGGCGGTTGTGTTTCCACGCACGAAGGTATGGCGCAAAAGGAAACCCCTCTTTCCCGCGCCGCGGACTGGGAAGGAGTTTACGCCAACGCCGCCACTCTTCCTCGTACCGGTTTCTTCGCCAGCTACCTCCAAGGTCCACCACGCGACCTCCGTACCGCTGACTCGATTCGCGTTTTGATTTCAGAGGGAGTCATCCACTTTTCGGCGCTCAAAGAAGGCCTTGTGGTCGGACAGCGCCACGTCAGTTTGGAAAAAGATTTCTCCCGGATCGTCCTGAAGCACGAATCTGATTCCGGAAAAATCGGCCATATTCCAGGCCAGGGCTCCGTTAATTCCGAAACGGTTCTCTTCAAGAATGAGGAAGGAAATATTGTCGCCTACGAACGGGTGCGCGGAGCCCTCGCCGTATTCTACGTAGTCCCGGTCGGCTTCAGAAATGACTCGTATGCAGAGTTCGAACGGAAACCCGATAGCCCCTGAACCCCATGTCCGTTAAAAACCAACTCAAGCTTCTCGTCGGCGGACTCAGCTCCCGGCGTTCGGGCGCTCCTCCGAAAGCGTACTCGGCCACGCGTGAGTTTCTCGATCGCAGCCGGCTGGTCGCCGCGTTGATTTTCTTGATCACGGTCGGTGCCATTTTGGTGATCAGCTCGGCTGGACTAACGACTCTCAACGTCCCGGTCGTTCCCAACCAGATCGCTACCGCACGCGTCGTTGCAAGTGCCCCGTTTACCTACGAAAGCTCGGAGCGCACCAACGCTGCGCGCGAACAGATTCTGCATCAAGTTCCGCCCGTTTACCGATTGGAGATCGAGCCGGTGCGCCAATTCGAGGCCGCCGCCCGTGAACTTCTCGCGAAACTGGAGACGTTTGAGCGCGATCACCCGGCTAACGCCCTGGCCTTCGCTGATCGCCGGGCCGCCTTCACGTTGCTGGCGGATGGATTAAACGCGCGCGGCTCTTCCTACCGCGTGACCGCAGAAGACCTCGCGTCGGTGCTTGCGATCGGTGATGCCCGAACCCGCGCCACGATCTTCGAAAACGCCCTCGCGACCCTAATCGACATCGCCGCCTTGGGGGTGCGGGACAATGCGCTGGGCCAGACCAGCCCGGGCAGCGCGGTCATCTTTCACATCGTCCGTCCGAACGGCGACGTCTCGCCCCGCCCGGTGCAATCGCTGGAAGACGCCCTCACCTTTCTCAAGGTCAGCTTGTCGTCAGAGAGCGTGTCGCGGCCTGCTGGCCAGGCTTTATTCCGGCTGTTCAGCAATGGCGTCGCTCCCAATGTCAGGTTCGATCGCGAGGCCACCACCGCCCGGGAGGCAGAGGCGCTCAACGCGGTAAAGCCGGTGGAGGTGCGCGTGGAACGCGGGCAAACGATCATCGAAGCCGGACAGCGCGTCACGGCTGAGGAATACGAAATGTTCCTGACTTACCGGCAGTATCTCCGTGACCACCCGGACACGGAACTAAACGAAGGACGCGTCCTGTTTGGGCGGGTGCTCCTCGTGCTGGCCATGGTGTTGGCTTCACTGATTTACATTCGCATCGAAGATCCCGAGACACTGCGCAGCAATGTGCGCTGCGGCCTCCTCGCGCTCGTCGTGATCATCAACCTGGCCTTGGTTCGGGCGATCTACTCGCTCGGCGGCGCCGAATTTTTCTCCCGCGACAACTCCTGGGCTTCGACCCTCCCGTATGTCGCCCCGACCGCGTTTGCTCCGCTCATCGTCGCGATCCTCATCGATGCTGGCTCCGCGATCTTCATGGCGCTGCTGATTTCGATTTTCACCGGCGTCATCTATGGCAATCGCCTCGACCTGCTCGTCCTCACCTTCCTGGCATCGCTCGTCGCGATCTTTATCGGTCGCGAAGCCCGGCGCCGCGGCAAGGTCGTGAGCGCCGCCGCCGCCGGTGGACTGACGGTCGCGGCCTTTGCCGCGCTCATCGGTATCGCGGAACAAACCCCCTCCCAAACCCTGTTGCTCCAAATCTCGGCCGGGCTGATCACCGGCGTCCTAACCGGCGTCGCGGTCGTGGGTCTCCTGCCCGTCCTTGAATCGCTCTTCAAACGCACCACGGACATCACGCTCCTGGAACTCACCGATTATAATCATCCCCTCCTGCGGCGGATGCAGCTCGAAGCGCCCGGGACGTATCACCACTCCCTGGTCGTCGCGCAGCTCGCCGAAAATGCCTGTAACGCCATCGGCGCGAACCCGCTCCTCGCGCGGGTGTGCGCCTTGTTTCACGACGTGGGCAAAACCAACAACCCGGCCTTCTTCGGGGAAAACCAGCGCGACCGCACCAGTCCGCACGGGAATCAAGATCCCGCGGTGTCGGCGAAAATCATCAAGCAGCACGTGCCCGACGGGATCGAACTCGCCCAGCGGCACAACCTGCCGCAAGCCGTGATCGACGTGATTCAGGAACATCACGGCACCACGCTGGTGCGCTATTTCTATCAACGCGCCGTGGACGCATCGGCTTCGCGTTCCCCGTTCCCGACCGACAAAAAGGAGGAATCCGCCCCGCCCTTCCCTCCTCCGGGCAACATCGACGAAACGCCCTTCCGCTACGACGGGCCGAAACCGCATTTCAAGGAAAGCGCGGTGATTCACCTCGCCGATGGCATCGAAGCCGCGTCGCGCTCGTTGCGTGATGTGACCGCCGTGCAACTCGGCGCCCTGATCGAACGCCTGGTCCGCGAACGAATCGCCGAAGGCCAGATCGACGAAGCACCGCTGACATTCGATGACATCACCAAGATCAAAAACAGTTTCACCTTCACGCTCCTGAACATGTTGCACGCGCGGGTCGCTTATCCCGGCGGCGAACAAACCAGTCCGGTGAAGCCGGGCATGAAGACGGCGACGTCGTAAGCCGGTGCCATTGGCTTCACCCCGCGAGGATCGCCTGCGCGTGGCGCCAAGCCCGCGTCCTTCGATCCCGAAATCCTGAATGCCTGTCCGCCGGCTCCTGATTGCCAACCGCCACCCGCGCCTGCGCATCGATCGTTCGGCGTTGAGCAACGTCGTGCGGATCTTGGATGCCCATGCGCCCAAATTTCGCGGTGGGTGCCCTCCCGGTGAACTTTCGCTGGTGTTTCTGACCGACGCCTCACTGGCGCAGCTCCACGCGAATTTTCTCAGCGATCCCTCGGAGACCGACGTGATTACCTTCGAAGGGCAATCGTCCGCCGATGCAGCGGGCGAAACTCTTGTCGCGGGCGAAATTTGCGTGTCGGCCGACGCCGCCCGTCGTCAGTCCAAACCCAGGGCGGGGCACGCCCGCCGCGAAAAAATCGATTTTTCGGAGGAGCTGACGCTCTATCTTGTTCACGGTTGGTTGCATCTCGCCGGCTACGATGATCTGCAGCCCGGAAAAAAACGCGCCATGCGCAGCGCTGAGGCACGAGCGCTGAAGATTTTGCGGGCCGAGGCAAAACTTCCGCGCTTCACTTTCCGGGCATAGGAATCATCCCGCAAAAAACTTTGCCTCTTCCCTGCGTTGCATGAGCCTCTGCGGCATGTCTGTCGAACCGCCGCCGTCCCGCATCGTCACGCTCCGCAATGCCTTTTTCTCGGGCTTGCTGCTGCTCGCGCCCCTCGCGGTGACGATCTGGGCATTCACGGCGATCATTGACTTTGTCGGCGGCCGGTTTCGCCCGATCTTTTTCGCTTACGTGCCCGATGCCTGGCGCGATTACCGGATCCTCTGGGACATCCTCTCGACGATCATCGTCGTCGCCCTGGTCACCGGGTTTGGCTACCTCTCCCGCTACGTTCTGGGAAAATATTTCTTCAGCGTCGGCGAGCGTTTCGTCCAAAGCATTCCGGGCGTCAACGCCGTCTACAACACGGTGAAACAAATCGTCGACACGTTCGGGAAGCAGAACCGAAACCTTTTCAGCAAAGTCGTGCTGGTCGAGTTCCCACGGAAAGGCTCGTGGGCGATTGGTTTTCTCACCAACAAGGCGCAACGGGAGGCTCAGCTGGGCACGGGGAATGAGGCTTGGACCGTGTTCGTTCCAACGACGCCGAACCCGACGAGCGGCTTCCTGGTGCTCATCCCGCGCCAGGACGTGATGGAACTCGAAATGACCGTCGGCGACGGGATGAAGATGGTGATCTCCGGCGGCGCCGTCGTCCCCCCGTGGCCCGCAGGCAATGCCACCGAACCCATCACCTCCGCTCCTTTCGCGAAATAGCCGGCGGAAGTTTGTCACGTAATACGTGACAAGCTCGCCGGGGGCCCGCGGCTCGTTTTCCACTTTCGGTTCAACTCGCTCGCTCCCCGCATGCCCGCCGTTCCCTTACAGACCGACGCATTCGTCCTCGTGAAACGGCCACCCAGCGAAACGTTTCAGAGCTTCCAGGTTTTCTCCGCGGAGCAGGGGGCATTGCTGGTCATGCAGCGACTCGCAAAAAAATCGGCGAACGCATCCGCGGCGCTCGATCTCTTCGATGAGGTGTCCCTGCTGCTCGAGAGTTCCAACGAGGGCCGAACCTGGTTCGTGAAAGAGCTGCGGCTCCTCCATCGCGCGAGCGGGATCGGGCGCAGCTATGACGCTTTGCGAAACGCTTCGGCGTTCGCCGCCATCGTCGCCCGCAACCCGGTGCATGAAGACGAGCGCCCGCAAGTCGCCACGCTGCTGCGCACGGCGTTCGCGGCCTTCGAAAGCGCCGCACGACCCGACATCGTTTTCGTGAAAAGCCTCTACTGCTTTGCCCGCGACGAAGGCTACCCGCTGAAAGAGCAGTGGTATCCCCTCCTGACCGCCACCGACCGGGAAGCGGTCGCCGCGCTCCTCAATCGTCCGCTGGCTGAACAAACCGCTTCGCCGGAAACCGTCCAGCGTCTGCAACACCGCCTTGAAGACTATCTCCGGAATCACACCGAGGTGTTGCTCGATTGAGCCAGCGCCGGCGTGATCCGGGCGCGGTTCATTTCCGCCGCCATCCAGGCGATCGGCAACGGTGCCGCCAGCTCGTGAAAAAATACCCCGACGGGGATGCAGCGACCAGACCAGCCAGCCCGGCCACTAACCCGACTTCCGCAACTGGAGGCAATGGGCGGTGGAAGTGATTGATGAGTCGTGCGGCGGGGCGAAAGGTCGCCACTACACGGCGGTGGGCGGGGTGCGGATTTTGGGTGGAGGTTGGGGAGGC
>JBDSSU010000343.1:0-2859 GCA_039928635.1 Opitutaceae bacterium
GCTTCCCAAATGCACAGCATCTGGGGGTAATCCAAGGTGTAGCCGTAGTCGAAGCCGAGCACCGCCGCTTCCGAGAGGAGCGAATTGTACACGCAGAACCGCGCCTGGTTTTCCTCAAGATTCAGGAGCGGAACATATTTTTCACGGGTCTCCGAATCATAGAGCACCGCGTGACGATGGCTAAACGTGCCGCGTTCGCAGTCCTGCCCACTGAGACGCACGGGAATCTTTTCGAGGATGAGTGACCCAAATGCGAGCGCCTCGGCAAAGCCCCAGTCGATCGGTCCGCCTTCCTTGTGCGCTTGCGTGCGCGCTTCGAGGAAGCGCTTGATCTTGGGATTCAGCCGAAAGGTCGCGGGCACTTTCGTGAGACCGGAGACGACGCGATCAATTATGTCGGCGCTCACGCCGGTCGGGACCGGCGCGTGGTGATAATCGGGTTGAAACTCCGCGGTCGAACCCTTGAAACGGTCCTCGGGACGCGCGGCTGCCCGCTTCGCGGTTTTCTTCGCTTCGTTGTCCTTGGCTTTGGCGAGGTTTGCTTCCAGCGCGGCGAGATATTCCGCCTTGATGGCATCGGCCTCGGGCGCGGTGAGAGAGCCTTCGGTCACCAGCTTTTCCGTGAGGATCGCCGAGATCTGCGGGTGCGCCGCGATCTTTTTGTAGAGGGTGGGCTGGGTGAAGGCCGGCTCGTCGCTCTCGTTATGCCCATGCTTGCGGTAGCAATACATGTCGATCACCACGTCGCGCCGGAACTTCACGCGGAATTCCAGCGCGAGCTGGGCAACCATGCAGACCGCCTCGGCATCGTCGCCGTTCACGTGGAAAACCGGGGCTTCGATCATCTTGGCCACGTCAGTGCAATAACGCGTCGAGCGGGCGTCGACGGGGTCGGTGGTGAATCCAATCTGGTTGTTGATGACAAAGTGGACCGTGCCGCCGGTGCGGTAGCCGGCGAGTTGGGAGAAGTTGAGTGTCTCGGCGACGACACCCTGTCCGGCAAACGCGGCATCGCCGTGCACGAGGAAGGGCATCACGCGGCGGCGCTCCGTGTCGGCGCGAATGCGCTGGCGGGCACGCGCTTTGCCTTCGACGACCGGATTCACGATTTCCAGGTGGGAGGGATTGGCGGCCAGGCGGACTTCAACTTTTTTGCCGGAGGTGGTGTCGAGCACTGACTCGTAGCCGAGGTGGTACTTCACGTCGCCATCACCACCCACCGTTTCAGGAATATAGTTTTCCGAAAACTGTTCGAACAGCAGCTCGAACGGTTTGCGCATGATCGAGGTGAGCACGTTCAGGCGACCGCGGTGGGCCATGCCCATGACGAGTTCTTCCACGCCGACGTCAGGGCTGTGTTCGATGATCGCATCGAGCGCCGCGATGAAGGTTTCCGCGCCTTCGAGGGAGAACCGTTTTTGGCCCACGTACTTCGTGTGCAGGAAACGCTCGAAGAGCTCCGCCTTGTGCACGCGGCGGAGAATCCGGATTTTTTGGGCCTTCGTGAAATTGGGCTGGTTGTTGGTCACCTCCATGTGCCCCTGCAGCCATTCGCGCGCATCATGATCCTGCACATGCATGTATTCGACGCCGACGTGCCCGCTGTAGGTTTGCTTCAGCACGGCGACGATATCGCTGAGCTTCTGCTGACCGCCGCCTTTGAAATTCGTGAGAGTGAACGCTTCGCTGAGATCGGTCTCATCCAGGCCGAAGTGATCGAGGGAAAGTTTGGCGTGGGCCGGAGGTGCCTCGCCGAGCGGGTCGAGGTGCGCCTGAAGGTGACCATGAGCGCGGTACGCATTGATCAGCCGGCCGACCTGCGCCTGCTTGATGCTGTCGACGATGCGGACGCCGGACGTCGCTGAGGCGCTGAGGGGTGCGCCGTTGTTACCGAGAGTGAAGCCTTGGAAGAAAGCGCGCCATGTGGGGTCCACCGAGTCGGGATTGTCGAGCCAGAGAGCATACATTTGCTCGATGACTTCGGAATTCGCACGCGTGGCGATCGTAAGGGGGTTCATAACAACGAAAGGAGAGGTTTGGACGGAGAGAAGAAAAGGCGGGGCGCGCCGGTCACCCCCGTGGAAAACCACCGAGGAGAAGACGCGTCCGGAAAGAGGTTTTGAAGGGAGAAGTCAGCACGGGAATAACGCGGAGACAAGTCCCGTGGTGGGCAGCTCAGGGATTGCAAAGCTGCTTAAGGTGCGTAACAGCCGGATAAGTTAATCACCACTCATGGAATCGGACATCAAAGCTGCGCTCAATCTGCTCCTCGCCGGGATCAAGCAGGGGGATGGGCCGGCAATCACTCGTGAGATGGAGCGCCTGGATGATTATCTGCAGCGGGGCCGGTTGGATCTTCATCCGCAGCTCGTGCATTTTCTGGAACGTCGCAGCTATGCCAAAGCCCTGATGTTCCTCGGCGGAGAGACGGACATTCCCGTCGGTGCCTGCGGTGGGCGTCCGGCGAAGAGCTGACCGGCGATGGCTTCAGGTGGAAAAATTCCGACCGATGGCGGCGGCAGTCTCGGCCAAAATCCGTTTGCCGCCCTGAACAATGCGGGATTGCCGGTCGCGCCGAAAAGCGTCCTCGATCAGGCGGCCGCAGCGACCAGCAAAACCGGGACCGGAAAAACGGCGGCCAAGCCGGAGAAGAACCGCGGCCGCGTCGACGTGAGACGCGAAACGGGCAACCGGGGTGGAAAGACGGTGACCGTCGTTGCTGGCTTTACCGGCATTGGTTTACCGGAGAAGGAACAGCTCGCGAAAAAAATGCGGGCGGCGTGTGGATGCGGCGGGACGGTGAAAGACGGGCAGATCGAAATCCAAGGCGACCAGCGCGAGACGGTCGCTCGCATTTTG
>JBDSSU010000344.1:0-2955 GCA_039928635.1 Opitutaceae bacterium
CAGCACCTCATCGAGGACAGGGTGCAACTGTTCCCAATCGGCGGATGAATCGGGCTCGCGCAAAATTTCGTTCATGGTGTGGGCTTCATGCTCGCGGATGTGCCTCCGGCTCTCGCTTCTCATCGCCTTCGCCGCCGCGAAGCGCGTCGCCGTGTGTAGCCAGCCGACGAGGGCTTCGTGCCGCGCCAGCTTCTCGGCACGGCGGGCGCAGTCCGCAAAAATGGTTTGGGCGACATCCTCCGCCAGCGCCGCGTTGCCGTGAACCTGCCGCAACGCCGCCGCATAGACGAAATCGAGATGCCGCTGCACCACTTCGGCGAAAGCATCCTGCGAGTTTTCCTCGGCGTAGCGGCGGAGCAGTTCGGCATCATCGGTCATCGGGTTTCCTTCTAACACCCGCCCGCTCTAAAACCGCGCAAAAAAAACCGAAGCTCGCGAGCTTCAGCCTCCGTTCCCTCGGTCTTCCTCCTGTTCAACCAAACCAATCCTTTTTTTTTACAGGAGGTCGCAGAGAGCGCAGAGGAACGAAACCCGGCGCGGGTCTTCCTTCGATCCCTTCGGCCCCTTCGCGAGAAAAAATCCAAGATGCTCCAGCGCGCCGCCGCGCCCCGCCTACCTCACTCAAACACCCGGTCGCGCGGATCGACGAAGATCCAGCAGAACGCGCCGACCAAAAAGAACACGCCGATCGCCAGCACCGGGGCATTCCAATCACTGAAGCGCCCGAGAAGATACGTCACCATCAGCGGCCCGCCGATCGCCCCGATCTGGCCCGCGGTGTTCATCGCGGCGCCGACCACGCCCACGTGCGCTCCCCCGATGTCCTGACACGTTGACCACATCGATCCCAGCGTGAACATCGTCGCCGTCACCGCCAGCGAGATGAGACAAATCGCCAGCACGGGATTCGGGGCGAACGTCGCCGCGATCATCGCGATGCCCGCGAAAAGATTGCCGATGCCTGCCACGCCCGCGCGACCGAAGCGCAGCCCGAAACGGCGCGTCGCCCAGTCGGTCGTCGCACCGCCGAACAAATCGCCGACGATCGCCGTCATCAGCGGAAGACCGGAAAACCAGCCGAGTGTCGCCGCGGAGAAATGATGTTTCTCTTCGAGGTAGGTTGGCAGCCAGGTGATGCAGAAATAAAACGCGGTGCTGTTCGGAATATAGCCGAGACAAAGCGGCAGCATGTTGCGGTGAGCCAGCAGCCGCCGCCAGTACGGCCAGCCTTCATGGACGTCCGTCGATTTCGTGCGTCCGGCGGCGATCAGCTCGCGCTCCGCCGCGTTCGTGGCCGGATGCTCTTCGGGGGTGTTGCGAAAACTCCGGTGCCAAACCACGACCCAGACCACGCCTACCAGACCGAAGATCACGAAGACCATCCGCCAGCCGACCCATTTGTTCAGTCCAAACGCCATGATCGGCGCGAGCCCGCCGGCCAGATGCGCTCCCGCAAAGAAGAGTCCCTGCACGCGTCCGCGTTGCGCCAGCGGCACCCATTTGGAAAACGTCCGTGCCATGCACGGCCACGCCCCCGCCTCGCCCGCGCCAAAGAGGAAACGAATCACCACCATCGAAACATAACTGAATGCCGCGGCCGTGGCCACGGTCAGCGCCGACCACCACAGCACGATGCGCGTGAGCACACCGCGCGTGCCCCGCCGGTCCGCCCACCAGGCGGTCGGCACTTCAAAGAGGGCGTAAGCCAGCGCGAAGGAACTGAACACCACGCTCATCTGCTCCTTGCTCAGCGAGAGATCGCGAGAAATGTCCGGCGCCAGTTTGCCGATACAGGCGCGATCGAGATAGGTGACCATCGCGAGCGTCATCATGAGCCCGACGACGCCGTAGCGCACACGGGTTGGACGAAGCGATGCCGAGCTTGGAGCGGAAACGGGGTGGTTTTCCACGGACACGCCGTCAGCCTGCCCATTGCCTCGTTCCCGTAGCAAGCGACAAGGTTCTAATTTTTTTCGCGCCGGCAGTGCGGCGCTCCCGTCGTTTTTTTCTGACGCGCTCGACGATAGCGGTCCGGGTAGCACGGGCATCCTGCCCGTGGGTTTGGCCGGAAGTAGCACGGGCATCTTGCCCGTGGTTTTTGCCGGCGCCCGCGCTCCTGCCCCCACCACGCATCCAACACGGGCAGGATGCCCGTGCTACCCAGACCGCTATCGGACCTCCCTACTTGCTCCCGACGTCACCCGGTCCGGTCAACATCGCCTCGTATTTTTCGACGGCTTTGGGCGGAACCACCAATTTCCATTCCGCTCCTTGCTGGCGCAGAAAGAAAGTGGCGGTCCGGCTGCTGCCGTCGACGTTCACGAGCCTGGCCCCGATCACTTTTCGTTCCCCTCCAGGTACGGTTTCGGGATCGCTCATCTGGGCACCGCCCAAGGGCACGTCCTTTGCCGTGAAGAGTGCGATGAGCCGTTCCGGCGACGGATATTGCGCGCGAATCTGCGGAGACACTTTGCTCAACAGCGCATCGGCTCTCGTCCGGACTTCGCCCTCAAGGATCAACAATCCCGCGAGGGTCTCGATGTCGCCGTTGGCGCCGGCCCAAAGCACCGTCTCCAGCGCCGCTGCCGGCGTCGCCGCTCCCGCCGGTTTCCAATCTGTCGGCGGAAGCGAAGCGTTGGTGATCGTGCGGACAAATTCCGGCGCGGGTGGCGCTGACGGAACTACTTTCGCGGACGACTTTGTGGAGACGATCGCAACGGCTTTCTGTTTTTCCCGCAGATCGTCGATTTCCCGGCGGAGCAGATCCGCCGCCCGTTTTTCCTCCTCTAATCTGGCGACGTCAGCGGGGTGGAGCGTCGGCTCCAAAGACCGCTGATTACCGCTGAGTTCGAGTGACAGCGTCTTGGAGCGGAGCCGCTGCTGCTCGAGTTCCGTGCGAAGCTTCTGCGCCGTCTGCCACCGGAAACCAAAAACGCCGACGGCCAGAAGCGACAA
>JBDSSU010000345.1:0-2684 GCA_039928635.1 Opitutaceae bacterium
AGGCACGGGTTTACTGGCTCCACGACAGCCACAGCATTCCAGTCCGAGCGTCCGGTTGGAATTGCATTCCGGCGTACGTCGTCGAGAGCAGATTCAGCCGACTTCAGCCGACTTTTTCAACACTATCCGCCAATTGCAGACGTAAGATCGGCGTTTCGCGGTTGGCCGTTATCGACCCCATTCCGGACGTCGCCGCTGTTAAGATGGACTTTCCAAAGCAGCCATTATGTCCGACGTTGTTGCCTGATCCTTACCAATCCGCGGAACGACCTTGCAGTACCAGACATTCCCGCCACCGACCGATCTGTCAGATGCCGTGGAGCATTTTTGGGCTATTGAGAATCCAAGGGCGCTGGACGCGCACCAAGAAATCTTGATCCCGAATGGCCGTCCCACGGTGTTGATTTGCATCGGGGAGCCCGGGACTAGGATCTGGGTGGACGGAACACGACTTCAGAATGCCAGCAATGTTGCAGGACTAATCACTTCGCCGACCATTCTCGAACAGAGTGGCACTTCGAGCTATGTTGCCGCGCAATTAAGACCCTGGGGTTTGGCGCTATTCGGTTTTCCCAAACTGGTCGACCAAAGCGTATCGCTCGAAAATGCTATCGGCGGAGAGAGCTTGGAAGCTCTCATTGCACAGTGCAGCAGCGAACCCTTCGGCGAGCAGCGAACAGCGCCGTTGATCGAGCTTCTGAGGAGCCTAAGAAAGCCGCAAACACAAAGGCATCTTGACGACATTCGGACCGCTATCGAGGCAATCGACGGGGAGGTCAGCCTCGTCTCAATTGAGCGTCTCGCGTGCGGAATGCAACTGGGCTACGAGCGCCTCTACCGTCGATTCAAGTCGATGCTTGGCCTCTCTCCCAAGCAGTACGCGTCAATCATGCGCTTCTACAGCTTCGCGAGCGATCTTCTTGAAAACGACAACGGCAGTGTGGCTCAGTTGGAGAGCCTGCAGGGTTATTATGATCAAGCCCACGCCGCGCGGGAGTTCAAACGCTATACTGGCATCAGCCAGCGACAATTCCGGCAAACGTTGAATGGCATTGCAAAACTTATGCAAATCCGCAATCACCTGCCAGATTCATACAAGAACTGAAGCGGCTGCTGTCGTAGTTTCGCTCCCGATAAATCAGGAGCAGACCCATGGGCAAATTGATTCATTTTGAGATCACCGGAACGGACAGCGCAGCGCTAGCCGAGTTTTACTCCCAGCTTTTCGATTTCGAGGCGCATCCGTCTCCATTCTTGCCGGGATATCATTTGCTCCAATCCCAGATCGGCATTCCGGGTGCTGTCATGGACCGCAGTTACAAGGACCAACCCGTCATTTTGTGGTTCGAAGTTGATGATCTCGACGCGAAGGTGCAGGCAATCGTCGCTGCAGGGGGTGCAATCGCCGGCGAGAAAAACACCATCCCTGGCGAAGGGCGTGTCCAGTATGTCAGCGATCCCCAGGGTAACATCGCAGGCCTGAAGGAGCCGCTTTGAACTGCCATAGCGTATGGCAATCTCGCCAGCACAATGCTGAGACCGGGTGCGTCTGCTTATGTGGCCTTCTAGAAAATAGCTGCCATTCCGCATTCCACCCCATTTCAGACGCCAAAATCGAGGAAGCCGACTGTCTGCCTTCACGGCCCTGCGAATGGCTATCAAGGTCTGAAACTGGCGCGAAGCAGACACCCGACTGATGGTTAGCTCACCGCCAAACCCCCGAAAATCGCCGCCGCCCTCGATTTGATCTGGCCGGCTCCGCGGTTACCTTCCCAGCCCCCAACTTGCGCGCTCATCCGCCTGGCGGACGGCAAGGCGCGATCGATCCAGTTCTCCGCATCGACGACCTATTGGGGACCGGACGGCAAGCCGATGAGCGCACAGCAGTTCCTCGAGCGGCTGTTCGGCGATCTGACCGGGCTGATCGTCGACGAGGACGCGCTGCGCGCCGAATGGAGTGACCCCGACCGCCGCGAAAAGCTGATCGCGGTGCTGGCGGACCGAGGCTACGATTCCGACAAGCTGGACGACATGCGCCGGCTGATCGATGCGCCCAACAGCGATTTGTTCGACGTGCTCGCCTACATCCGCTTCACGAGCCCGCCGAAAACGAGGGCAGAGCGTGCGGAGGCCACCGCAGGTAGAACAATTGCCGCGAGCGACGGCGAGATGCCCGACTTTCTTGTCGGTGTGCTGCAGGCCTACGCCACGCATGGGGAAAGCGAGCTGTCGCTTTCCAAGTTAGCGACCTTCCTGACTGCGCGTTACGGCACCTTGGCAGACGCCAAGAGCAAGTTGGGCGACACTGCCACGATCAGGGCCGCGTTCGTCGACATCCAGCGCGAGCTGTATGCCGACTAGCGCAAGATACACTCGTCAGTCGCGTGGTGCCCTGGTGGTGCCCACGGCGCGACAAGCAAGCGGCGCACGCCGGACGCGTTGCACAATCTTCAACAATTTCAGGGTGTTATGATGGTGCCGCTTAGGTGACTCGAACACCTGACCCCATCATTACGAATTAGCTTCTGCCGATCTGGAAGCTGACGCACGGGATCGCCTTGGGTCGCACCTTTCAGCGGCTTGCGGGGGAAGTGAGCCGCCTTAGGCCGCCGCTCGTCGCACGAAGTAGCACCAGGTGCCCCTACTAGCGCCCTACTAATGCCCACTGGAAACAAAAACGGGAT
>JBDSSU010000346.1:0-3339 GCA_039928635.1 Opitutaceae bacterium
CTTGCGCAGTGAAGTCGAACGCGTCGCGCCGCTGGTCGGCTTGTCGCACACAGCATTGCTCAACTTGGCTCAAGCCGAGGCGAACGCGCGCTACGATCGCCTGACGAACGTGACGGACGGAAAAGCGAATCCGGCGGCATTGACCCTGAGGCGGGAGAATCTCCGGCTGGGAAAGAAGGTTGCCGATCTCCTCGTGATGAGGGACGCGCTCGATGCCATGGTGGCACACCGGCGGGAGAGGCCTCACCCCGTGACCACGGAGCAGCTGGTTGAGCCTGCGATTCCCCTCCGCGTGCTTCGCGAGGGGCGGGAAGCACCAAAGCCTTATTACCTGATTTGCCGTGCCGGGAAAATCTATGCGGCCTTCGTTTTCGCGGAAGGTTCGCTCCAGCCGAATCGCCAGGACCTCTCGTGGATCATGTTCCCGGGTGGCCGGCGCTCGCGTTGTCTCCCGATCGAGGATCGCGGGTGGAACGTGGCGGAGGCAGGTGAGCGCCTGAAGACCATCGGTCCTCAATTGCAGCAGCACCCCGACTATTACGCGGTGGTCCTGGCTTTCCCGGACAGCTTTTCGGAAGCACGACAACTCCTGCAGCTGCTCGATACCGCGAACGTCGCGTTCTCGTGGCGCCCGCACGCCGCTGGCGAAGCCGTGGATTTCGCGGTGGACGGTGCGATCCCACCGCCGCCGCTTTAGGGCGTGTCTTCAAACCGGTCTGTCATTCTGAGCGCAGCGAAGAATCCAGCAGGAGACGCGAAGCCGTTTAAGGGGGCGGACCCCTCATGCATTCTTCGCTGCGCTGCCAAAGAACGCAGAAGTGGTCTGGCGAAGGGAGCAAAGGAAACGAAGCAGTGCCTTCGTCTCCTTCACATCCTTCGCGAGACAAAATCCGAGAGGTGGGTGGTTCATTGCCGCTCCACGGAAATTTCTGATTCCTTCCCGTCTCAGAATGGCAAGGCGAACGAGGGTTTGAAGACACTCCCTAACGGGTTTCCGCGGCGCGGCTGACAATGCCCACGTCGGCACCACAGCGTCGAAACACACTCTGGAGTTTCCGGATGAACTCGTAATCCGGTGACACGAGAACGGCGATGGGGGCCACCCGATAAAATTTTTCGAGTTCACCGTAGGTGTAGACGGTGGAACGCGAGAGAGCGGCGATCACTTTTTCATGCGAGAGGCCCCAGCGGGGTTCGGATTCCAGGACCAGCCGATATTCAGTAGCCCGCGAGGCAGTCTTCCGGCTCGCGCGGACGAGACGCAGACCCACTTTATCCCGTGCGTATTCGGTTATGTTGGCCAGGCGCACCAGGCGTTCCCAGCGGGTTTGCTTGAGCTGCACGTCCGCCCAGTGCGGACCAGCCGCGACCGCGTAGTCTTCGCTCCGGATGTCTTCGGATCGGCTCCCGGCGGAAAGTCCGTCGCGCTCGTGGCTGTGATTGATCCACGAAGTGGGTCCCGGATCTTCATCCACCCAAAACGAAACATTGCCGATCGTATCCAGAAGTCCCCATGGGTTCAGCCAGGCACGGCGAAGCGTCCGCGGCCCGCCGGCATTCAGGTTCAGCCGGTAAGCGACCCATGATTCGATGGACGTGCCCGCCGGCAGGGTGCACCAGCGCTTGTCGCCGGCGAGAGTCGCATGGAGCCATTCCTCGAAAGAGGGGAGCCGGTAAACGGCGCCATCGTCTTTCTGCATCAACGCGCAGATTTTCGTGACCTCGACGGGCGTGAGTCCGGTGGCTGGCAGGTCACCGCTGGTCGCCCATCGCGGATCCTCTCCGAGGAGTGCCCGCGCTTGATCCTGAGTGATCGCGAACAACGAAAGTTCGTAAGGTCTTTCCGGAACCGGGACGAACGAGATGCCGACCGGCCCCGTCGTGACCTGAAGGACCTGCCGGGCGGCGGCGGCGATGGAGGGGATTCGGGAGAAAGCGAGTTCGTCCAGCACGTGGCGTTCGCTCACCAACCGCACCGCCATTTGTTGGAGGACCAACACCGATTCCGCCTCGGCAATCCGGCGCAGGGTCCATGCGTTGGTGATCGCAAAGAAATCCTCGAGCGGAGCGCGTCCCAGTTTTCTTCCCACCTGCCATCTCACGTCGGCATGAGGCGCCGCGTTTTCCAAGCGTTGCAGGGTGAGTTCACTTTGAATGCGCTCGACCGCCCGCCACCGCAGCTGCTCGTCGTCGGAATTCTGCGCCACGAAGGCAAACGCCTCCTCATCGCCCACCGTCTCGAGGGCCGCCAATCGCACCCGCCGATCGGGATCGTGGTTAACGACGAGTACGGAGATCGATGCATCGCGCAATTTTCGGATGGCGACAATTCGTACCATCGGAAAGTGATCTTCCCGCGCGATCCGGCCGAGCATCTCCTGATCCTCGAGCTGCTCCACCAGATGGACCCGGAGCGGCTCCTCGTCGGCATCCGCCAACATTTCCTCTAGCAACACGGGCGTGCGCACCCGGTCGATGATCTTTCGGCGCAGACCGGTGTCCTCCAACTTGGCAAAGAGCGCTGCGAGCTGCGGTTCATCGCTGATTTCTGCGAGCGCGAGCGCTTGGATTGCGACCTCTGATTCCGTGGTGGCGATCTGCGCCAGTAGCTGCTTGTCGGTTAATTTTGGGATCAGCGACAATCGCAGCGCATCGGGAAGGTCGAACGAGAACAGGGCGTTGGCGGCTTCTGATTTCTGGAGGTGATCGACGGCCCACGCTCTTAATTCCGGGTTCGATTCATTCGTGGCAACCGCGAGATACTCGGGCTGGCTGAGCTGCACTTCCTTGGTCGCGGCGAGACGCAGGGCGGCTGGCACGGCATGATCGTTAAGAATCGCGCGAAGCGCGGCCTGGTCGCGAATCGCGGCGAGGGCCAGGCGGCGGGCATGTTCGCAATAGCCGTTCCGCACGACCTCAGAGCGATACTTGTCCTCCCGGAGCGACTTGCTCGCGGCGACGCGGACCTCTTCCGAGACATCCTGGATCGCCAGAAAAAGCAGCTTGCTCTGATCTCTCAGCTGAAAGGCCGCCTGCTCGCGAACCCGCCAGTCGGGGTCTTGCCAGTCTGATCGGCTGAAGAACGGAATCCTCATGAGCGATGGCGTGCGGGGTGAGTAGCCAAGAACGCATGAAACGGGCTGCGCGACCACGTTGTCACTTTCAAAAAAAGGCGCGCTGCCGCGGATAATACGGAGGCGTCCGTGATCCAACGCCAGCGCCTCTTTTGGGCGTTCGCCATCCGGCACAAACTCGCGTCCGAGTCGTCGTTTTTTTTCGGTCCCCCCCGCCGGCTCGACAATTGGGCGCGCGCGGATGCACTCGACGAATGCCCGCCTC